>CACZQU010000574.1 GCA_902783305.1 uncultured Lachnospiraceae bacterium
GGGAGAGCGGCTGTCCGGGAAACAGGCTTTTGCAATGGATTTTTGACGGACGTGACGGCAGGAAAGGAGCTATGGGATTATGGGATTTATTGATGTAATTAAAGCAAAGGCAAAAAGCAATATCAAGACAATCGTTCTTCCGGAGACAGAGGACGTAAGGACGCTCGAAGCAGCCGACAAGATTCTCAAAGAAGGCATTGCCAGGATCGTCCTGATCGGCAATGAAGAGAAGGTAAAAGCTTCTGCCGCAGAGGGCGGATTTGATATTTCAGGGGCCGCGATCGTGGATCCCGCAACCTTTGAGAAGACACCTGCATATATTGACAAGCTTGTTGAGCTTCGTCAGAAGAAGGGCATGACTGCGGAGCAGGCAAAGGAAATCCTTCTGAACCAGTATCTGTATTACGGCGTTATGATGGTCAAGATGGGTGATGCGGACGGAATGGTTTCCGGAGCATGCCATTCTACTGCAGATACCCTGCGTCCCTGCCTCCAGATTCTCAAGACAAAGCCGGGCACCAAGCTGGTCTCTGCGTTCTTCCTGATGGTCGTCCCGGATTGTGAATACGGCGCCAACGGAGCGTTCGTCTTTGCGGATTCCGGATTGGTCCAGGATCCGAATCCGGAAGAACTGGCCGCCATCGCCGCATCCTCTGCTGAATCCTTCGAGCTTCTGGTCGGTGAGCCGGCCAAGGTTGCCATGCTCTGCCATTCCACCAAGGGAAGCGCGAAGCATCCTCTGGTTGACAAGGTCGTAGAAGCCACCAGGATTGCCAAGGAGCAGTATCCGGAGCTGGCTCTCGACGGAGAATTCCAGCTGGATGCCGCTATCGTTCCCAGCGTAGCGGCCTCCAAGGCTCCCGGCAGCGATGTGGCCGGCAAGGCAAATGTCCTGATTTTCCCGAACCTGGATGCAGGAAACAGCGGCTACAAGCTTACCCAGCGTCTGGCAAAGGCAGAAGCCTACGGCCCCATCACCCAGGGTATCGCTGCTCCGGTCAATGATCTGTCCAGAGGCTGCTCTGCAGATGATATCGTAGGTGTTGTCGCGATCACGTCGGTACAGTGCCAGGCTTCAAAATAAAGCAGGATATCGGTTCTGACCGTGCGGCAGACAACAATTACGGGATCTGTGACGAAAAGGGTCTGACAGATTCCGGATGAGAAAACATCAGCTGCCCGGGGCAGGCTCCGCCGACACCCGGGCAGTTTTTACCCAAAGTATGCTTTTGAACTACAGGAGGATATCCCAAGATGAATGTATTAGTGATCAACTGCGGCAGCTCTTCCCTGAAATATCAGCTGATCGATTCTGATTCTGAGCAGGTCCTGGCCAAAGGCCTTTGCGAAAGAATCGGTCTTGACGGAAGACTGGTTTATCAGAAATCCGGTCTGGACAAGGAAGTTACTGAAGCTCCGATGCCGACCCACAAGGAAGCGATTCAGCTTGTTCTTGATGCACTGACCAACAAGGAAAGCGGCGCGATTGCCAGCCTTGATGAGGTCGATGCCGTAGGCCACAGAATTGTCCATGGCGGTGAGCAGTTTACCGCATCCGCCCTGATTACGGAAGAGATGATCAAGACCGTAGAGGAATGCAATGAGCTTGCACCCCTTCACAATCCCGCGAATCTGATCGGTATCCGCGTCTGCACAGAACTGATGCCGGGTGTGCCCCAGGTAGGCGTTTTTGATACGGCGTTCCATCAGACCATGCCGGCGAAAGCGTATCTGTACGGCCTTCCCATTGATTATTACAAGAACTACAAGGTACGCCGTTATGGCTTCCATGGCACCTCCCACAGCTTTGTCTCCAAAAGAGCCGTGGAGTTCCTCGGACTGGACAAGGATAATTCCAAAGTGATTGTCTGCCACCTGGGCAACGGCTCCTCCATCAGCGCCGTGGTGAATGGCAAATGTGTGGATACCACAATGGGACTTACTCCACTGGAAGGACTGGTCATGGGCACCCGCTCCGGAAATATTGACCCCGCGATCGTGGAATATGTCGCCAAAAAAGAAAACCTGGACATTGCGGGTATCATGAATGTACTGAATAAAAAATCCGGCCTGCAGGGACTCTCCGGTGTTTCCAGCGATATGCGCGACCTCGAAGCCGCAGCTGACGGCGGAAATGAAAACGCCCGCAATGCTGTTGATGTTCTGTGCTATCAGATCGCCAAATTTGTCGGCGGCTATGTCGCGGCAATGAATGGCGTCGATGCCATTGCCTTTACCGCGGGTATTGGTGAAAACGATCTCAGAGTCCGCAAAACCGTGTGCTCTTACCTTGGCTATCTGGGAATTGCCATCGATGATGAGGCCAATGCCAGAAGAGGTGAGGATGTCGTCATCTCCACAGCCGATTCCAAGGTAAAGGTTGCCGTGATCCCGACCAACGAAGAGCTGGCCATCTGCCGCGACACCGTAGCAATCGTTTCCGGGAAGTAACCCATTGCAACCTGTCAAGGTTACTGTTCACGATCTTACATTCCCCGCGCGTGAGGCGAATGGTACCCTAGAAATGGCCATCCGCAGGCGTCGGTACTTAGTGAGTGCAAGCCGAAAGCGCAGCACGAACTTAGTACCGCTACGCCGAGGACGAGTGGGAACGTGCCATTTCGGGTACCATTCGCCCGCGCGTGGCTTTACGGTTAAGCCGTGAATAGTTACTATTGGAAGGTTTGGCCATATGAAAACCGTGATTCAATCACTGCAGAATTTTTACCGGAAAGGGAATCCGGTCACGCTTTATATTCAAGGTTCTTTTTTTCATTTTTCCGATGTGGTTGTCTCTCAGAGTGGAGTTCTGGCGAAGGATGAAGCGGGAAACAGCTGGTTTTTTGACCCTGACAGCGTGGCCGGCTATTCCCTTGATTATGATCCGAAAGCTTCGGCTCTTCCTCTGGTTTCGAACGAAAGACAAGGAACGGGTTTCTCAGACGGAAGAGACCTGGAAAAACATCGGTTTACGGGAAGCGGATCCGAAGCCGGCAGCGATGAAGTATTGCTCCAGGGAACTGATCCTAAGGCGGAGGACGAGTCCCGCTGTCAGAGACTGGGGGATTTTACCCCGGATTCAGATTCCTTCGGGGAACCGCTTACCAGGGAAGAGCATGATTTTCTTGTACAGAATTATCCTTGTGATGACGCAAAGGTGATGGAGCAGTGCATTCCTAAGCTGGAGCTTCCGGCCTTTGCCTCCTCCGCAATTCTGTGGCCGGCTCTGCGCGGGCAGTTTGCCGTCAATTCCGCATCCTTAAGGGAAGCGGAACGCCTGATGCTTCGGATTGATACTCTTTTGCCGGAGGATCTAGGCCAGGGACTGGATCAGATCCGGGACTGCATGACTCGCTTTCCGCAGCTGGAAAACGCGTTTGGCTGTCTGGAGGCAAAGGCTTACCTGGCGGCAGGAGAAAGAGATCGGGCTCTTTCCGTTTTCCTGGAACAAAACTGTTATCCGGAGGCCATTTCCCTGATGAATGTGGATCAGGAACGCGGCGAAATGCTGGCTTTGCTTGTGGATTATCTTGACTCGACGGCCGATTCTTATTTATCTAATAAGCAGCAAAAGCTCCTCCTGATGCTTGCGAAATACTGTGAGACGAGTGCGGATGCAGCTCTCCTCTATGACCTGACGGGAAAGAAATGCGCGGATGGAGACGCGGATCCTGCTTATTCGGCGGCGCTGATTTATCTGATCAGGCGGAAAAAGGAGGAGTTTGAACCGGAGCAGGAGGATCTTGAGGACGTCCGTTTCCTTATGGCAAAGCTGAAGGAGACATGGGGCTTCAGAGAAAGACCTAAGGGCGTAAAGGGTGAAGCGGTCCGGACAGACTGGACCTTCTCCGGCTGTCCACAGGAACAGCCCTCGGGCAGCGGCAGGGAGATCATCGCCCGTCTTGAGCAGGAAAAGTATTATATGGTACAGCTCAAGTACCGTCTGAAAAATGCTTCCAGGAAGCAGGTTCCCTATCAGTTCTGGCTGCATTTCCTCCCGGAACCGGACAGTAAGGACGAGCTTTATCTGAATGCGCATCAGATTATCGACCCGTTTCTGTCCCGCTACCTGACTACGATGCCGGAGGATAAGATTACCTCATCAACCTGCGGGATTATGTTTTTTTCCGGATGTAATGACAAAGGAGTGACGGCGAATTTTGCTTTTCTGGCCGGAAGCGGAAGAAAAGCCGCCCTGAATGAGGCACTGCGTTATCCGCCTTTCAGGGAAACACCTGATGTTTGTCTGGATCCGTTCAAGCTCCTTCCGGTTGCGGCGGAAGGGCTGCTTGTCAGCCGCTTTGGAGAGGAAAACTGCCGGAACAGGATGATCGGGTCTCAGCCTGAAGCGGTCCGGGATGCGAAAATCTATCTTTTTCTCCGTCAGGCGCTGGACGGATTTGCCGGGGATGCGGAAATCCCGGAGCCCTTTGCAGCGGATCCTGCCCTGAGGGAGTGCGCGGAAGGAATGCAGGAGGGAAAAGATCGTACGTTGTCTGAGAGGATGCTGTGGCTGAACCGGCTGATCTGGAGACTTGACAGGAAGGATGAAAACCTGGTTGTGCTGGTGGAGTGTTTCTGTTATGGACTTTCTGACGCTCATCCCTTCTTTATTTCCTTTGAGAGCGGAGATGACAAAAACAAAGATTTTCTGTGGGACCAGATTCTGAAAGCATTGGGAACGATGAGACTTCTTGAGGCGCTTAACCGGATTCCTGCCTGGAAAAGCGCTCTTCTGAAAAAGAAAAAAAGGACTTCTCCGGACAACCTTGACCCTTCGCACAAAACGCAATGGGACAGAATGGTACTTCTTGAGGAGTATATCAGAAACATTCTTGAAGGCGATGAGGAGAAGGCCCTGGACGTTTTCGGTCATCTGATCAAGGCAGAGGGGATCTGGAAAAGCGAAAAAGCGGCGCTGCAGACCATTCAGGAGACATGCCGGTCTGCGCCGGCTCCATGAGCGGGAGAATACGATACCTGCGGGAAAAAAATAATATAAAGATATATTTGCTCCTCGCAGGGTATGCACAGGCACTGAAATATCTGTTCCGGAACTCGTATACGGATGAGGAGGATAGGCGGTTATGGACCTGATAGAGCTTTTGAAAAGAACGGTTGAGCTGGGAGGCGCGGATCTGTTTATCATTCCCGGGTCTGTACCGAAAGTAAAAGTCAAAGGTATCATGAAGGAGCTCTCCGATGAACGGATTATTCCCGAAAATTCAGAGAAGCTTGTCGAGGAAATGTCTGCTCTTGCCCACAGGGATATTGCGCTGATCAACCGGACCGGAGACGATGATTTCTCTTTTGCGGTCAAGGATCTCAGCCGTTTTCGGTGCAATGCCTATAAACAGAGGGGAACGTTGGCAGCCGCGTGCAGAGTCGTGTCATTCGGCCTTCCCAAAGCCCAGGATCTGATGATCCCGAAGCAGGTCATGGATCTGATCGAGCTTCGGGAAGGGATGGTACTTGTCACCGGCCCTACCGGCAGCGGAAAAAGTACGACACTTGCCTGTATGGTCGATGCGATTAATTCTTCCCGGAGTGATCATATCGTGACAATCGAAGATCCGATAGAATATCTTCACCGGCATAAAATGTCCCTGGTAAGCCAGAGGGAGATTCCAAGTGACACAGTCTCCTTTGCCAGCGCTCTCAGGGCTGCGCTCAGACAGGCGCCGGATGTCATCATGCTGGGGGAGATGAGAGACCGGGATACGATCCGTACAGCGATTACGGCTGCCGAAACAGGACATCTGGTTCTATCCTCTCTCCATACCAGCAGTGCGGCGACTTCGGTTGACCGGATTATTGATTCCTTTGAAGCCTCTCAGCAGGCACAGGTCAGGCTGCAGCTTTCCATGGTTCTCAGGGCAGTGATATCCCAGAGACTGATTCCTTCCGTCAACGGAGATATGATTCCGGCTTTTGAAGTGATGACGGCAAATACCGCGATTCAGAACCTGATCCGGGACGGACGTACTCACCAGATTGACAATACGATTCTTGCCTCTCATGGAAAAACCATGCTGTCCCTTGACAATGAACTGCTGCGTCTGGTTAAAGAAGGAAAGATCTCAAAGAATGATGCGCTGCTCTCCGCATCGAATGCCGATGCGCTGTCCAAGAGGCTTTGACGGTGAAAACGACAAAGAGTAGTTTTTTTAAAAGTCTTCGGTTCAGGATTTTGCTGATTCTGATTCTGATTGGGATGATTCCGGGATTTTTTGTCCTGAGAGTTCTGGTCTCCCTGTATGAAGAAAAAGCGATTGCCGTCCGGACTCAGGCTCTGCGAAAGGAGTGCCAGTCTGCTGCCTCAATCCTTATCAAAGAGGATTTTCTCCAGAAGGGTCCGGATCCGGCTGCCGACAGCAAGCTTGAACTGATGTCCAATCTTTTTCACGGCAGGATTCTGGTCGTGAACCGGGATTTCCGCATTGTTTATGACAGCTTCTGTGTGGAGGAGGGAAGCCTGCTGCTGTCTCCCCTTGCGATTCGATGCTTCCGGGGGGAGGAGCCTGGGCGGTATGACCGGGAAAACCATACCATTTCGCTGGCAGTAGCGATGAAAAATCCTCCGGAGGATGAAATTCAGGGAGTGCTTCTCCTGAATGCCCAGGCAGGTGAGGTTTATGAAACGGTCAGGGAGATGGAGCAGCTGGAAATGCTGATGACGGGTATTGTCATAGCGGGAGTTTTTCTGCTGGCATTATTCCTCTCCACAATACTGGTCCGGCCTTTTGCGCGTGTGACCCGTTCGATCGAGGATGTGACAGACGGGTATCTGGAGGATGAGATATCGGTTCCGGATTATACGGAGACCGCTTCCATTACCGGGGCATTCAACAAGCTTCTGGCGAGAATGAAGGTTCTGGACGAATCCAGGAATGAATTTGTGTCCAACGTTTCCCATGAGCTGAAAACACC
>CACZQU010000575.1 GCA_902783305.1 uncultured Lachnospiraceae bacterium
CCGGTCTATGACAGAGAGGTTCTCAGAGCCTGGAACACCAGGGCGGATCTCTTCCTTTTTCCTTCTACCTTTGACACGAACGGGCTGGTGGTGCGGGAAGCCGCAGCCTGCGGCCTGGCCAGTGTTCTGATCCGGGATTCGTGCGCCGCGGAAGGGATTACCGACGGGAGAAACGGATTTATTATTGAGGAGACGGCAGAATCGATGGCCGCTTTGCTTACAAAGACCGCAGACTGTCCGGATTATCTGCATGAGACGGGGCAGCATGCCATGGATGAAATCTACCGCTCCTGGTCAGACAGCGTTGCACAGGCATATGAACGGTATCAGGAGATTCTCGAAGATAAGAAGGCCGGCCGCATCGTCCGCAGAAAAAAAATGCCGACGGATTACCTTGTCACCATGACGGCTAAGGGCATGGAGGAGCAGGATAAAATTCTCCGGCTTGGCAGAGAAGTTTTTTCGGAATTCCGGGATACCGCGGCAGGGATGATGGAGAATATCCAGGAAGCGGAGGAAAATGCCGGTGAAAAGCTTTACCGCCTGAAGGAGGAACTGCAAAGAAAAAAAGATGAGTTGAAGGAAGAACTCAGGGAGGTGAAACGCTGGAAATGAATCATCCTGTCGATCAATATGATTTCAGGAGAATGTCTTTTTATCAGATCTGGATCCGAAGCTTTTGCGACGGAAATGGTGACGGAATCGGAGACCTTTACGGCGTGTATGACAAGCTGGAGTATATCCGGTCTCTTGGCGTAGACGGCATCTGGTTCAGCCCGATTTATCCCTCGCCCAACGCGGACTACGGCTATGATATTTCCGATTATAAAAATATCCATCCGGACTATGGCACGCTGGAAGAGTTCAGGAGGGTTCTGGACAAAGCGCACTCCCTGGGCTTAAAGGTTCTGATGGATCTTGTCATCAACCACACCTCGGATGAGCATCCCTGGTTCCGGGAAAGCTGCAAAGGACCAGACAATCCTTACAGGGATTATTATATCTGGAGAAATCCCCGCTGGAAGGGGGAGACAAAGCTTCCTCCCAACAACTGGTACAGCCAGTTTGAGGGACTGGCCTGGGAGTATAATGAACAAAGAGGACAGTATTACCTGCATGTGTTTGCCAGAAAGCAGCCGGATCTGAACATGGACAATCCCAAGGTGAGGGAAGAAGTGAAAAGCATCATGCGCTTCTGGCTGGATATGGGTGTGGATGGTTTCCGGGAGGATGTCATCACCTTTATTTCGAAGCATGAGAAGCTGCCGGACGGAATTCCCTTTCTGCCGGCAATCAACGGTCTTCCTTTTTATAAGGAAGGACCGAATCTGCTCCGCTATCTGAAGGAGTTCCGGGAAACCGCGCTGGAATATGGGGCGGTCCAGATCGGGGAAGGCCCCTTCACCACGGCAAAGACCGCCTTGCGCTATATCTGTGGCCCCGACCGGGTGCTGGACATGATGATCCAGTTCGATGTCATGATGGCAGACTGTTTCCTGACAGAGTATGTTCATCATCGCTTCCGTCTCCGGAAGCTGAAAAGAGCCTTTACCCGATGGCAGAAAAAGCTGTCCGGCAAAGCCTGGAATGCCCTTTATCTGGAAAATCACGATCATCCCAGGGTGATCAGCCGGTATGGGAGCATGGAGTACTGGAAGGAATCCGGGAAGATGCTTGCCGCAGCCTATCTGCTCCAGCAGGGAACACCGTTTATCTACCAGGGGCAGGAAATCGGCATGACGAACATCCGGCTTCCCTCCATTGACCAGTATCTCGACGTGGCTTCTATTCACGCCTACCATACTTTTCACAAGAGGGAGCCGGAGGCAAAGAGAATGGAAAGAATCTATGTCTCCAGCAGGGATTCGGCGAGGACTCCGGTACAGTGGAGCTCAGAAAAGAACGCGGGCTTTTCCGCACAGGAGCCCTGGTTTTCTGTCAATCCGAATTACCCGCTCATCAATGTGGAAGCAGAAGAAAAGGATCCCGACAGCATTCTGAACTTTTACAGAAAGTGTCTTACTCTCCGCAAGGAAAGCGAGACCTTGCTGGAGGGCTCTTACCGTGAACTTCGCCGGTTCAGCTCCAGGTTATATATTTATGAGAGACGCTGGAAGGAGGAAAGGATTCTGGTCGTATGCTCTTTTGTGGGAATTCCGGTATCGTGGAAGCTGCCCGGAGAGTTTTCGGAGAAAGAAGCGGTTCTTCTTTTGTGCAATTACCCGGAGGAGGGCCGGATCGGCAGGATGAGGCCGTATGAAGCCCAGGTCTGGCAATGGACAACGAAGGGAAATGCATAGACCGCGGGAAACCAGTCTGTCTGCCATTCTGTCCCCGCGGGTATAGCGGCGGATATGAGGAAGAACACAAAAAACCGTGTCCTGCATGGAAACCCCATGCAGGACACGGTTTTTTATCCTTTGAAAACTCGCTCAACCATCTCAGGAAGCTCCTCAAAATCCCTGAAGGAAGGGATGTCCGGATGAAGAGCTGCCTTCGCCGGATCCGGGGCAAACCATAACCCCTGCATGCCGGCGGCTAAAGCACCATAGACATCATAACGGATATTGTCTCCGATGAAGAGACATTCCTCCGGAACACAGCCCGCCTTCTGCGCGCAGCGTAGAAAGATTTTCGGCTCCGGCTTCTCGGAATTGACCTCTTCGCTGGATACCAGGAAGGAAAAGTACGGCATGACACCCAGCTTTTCCATCTTGCGGATCTGGTAATCCAGGGTCATGTTGGTACCGATGCCCAGGATATATCCGGCCTGCCGGAGCCGGGCGAGAGCACTGCAAAGATGGGGACTGGGCTCCATGCTCCGGATAAAC
>CACZQU010000576.1 GCA_902783305.1 uncultured Lachnospiraceae bacterium
CGGTGTTGTCTATTCTGATTTCAAAAGGCTCGTCTGAGAAGTGCATCAGGTGTCCCAGGCGGACTAAAACGTCTTTCTCTTTCCCGATTCGGAGCAGCCAGGAAGCGCAGTTATCACCGCAGGCTGAAGCATTATATACATGGTGTGGATCATTCGCAATCTGGATGAGGGTCTTTACTCCGCCAGACAAACGGTTAATTGAGATCGATCCGAGAACAGGACTAATTACAAGGTTGGGGCCTACCAGCTCGGAATGGTCAATATCTGCTACCATTTTCTTTGACAGAGGATCCTCCAACCATGAATCCTCATAAGTGTGGTCAAAGAACAGGTCAGGATTATCGATGTAGTTTTCGGCGTTATAGGTTCCAAAATATATACTTAGCATTAAAGCCTCCATACAGAAAGCGCAGTGCATGGCTTGCGCATAGTCGTTACCGGGCTGTTCCCGCGGATAGTCTTCTGAGCGGGTGCGTTGGTGGAACAACTCATTAATCCATTAAAAGTATAAGAGAAAAACGGCGGAAAATCAAGACCTATTGAGACTTGTGAATAAATAGTAGAGCATTTTTAACGCGCTTTGCTTGGATATAGATCGGCTCAGCAGAAAACCCCGGTCTCACAAGGCTTAAAGCAATCGTTCTATGGCGCGTGCGACTTCATTGAAAAATCGGTTCGGTAACCGCACCTCACGGAATAAAAGCCGCATTCGTGCGGACGACAGTCGTAGGAAATAAGACAGGAGAAGAATTTCATGGCAAAAAAACAGACTCCCAACATTGATTTCATGCTCAGCCAGGCAAAAGCATATGCTGATGGGACAGGTTATGACCTTGGTTTTGAGCTGGACTATGGATATGAGTTGGAAAAGCGTTATGACAAAATGGTCAAGGAGAATCCTACCATCGCGGCTCTGATTTATGATAGGCTCGTGCGGGAAGGATCGGATTACGCAACTTGTGAGAAAACAGAGGACCTGCGAAAGAGAATTCGGAGAGAATATGACTATGTCATGAGTGTTTATAAAAATCTCTGACAGAGCATACAGCCAATAAATGGAAGGAGGGCTAATTATCCCCAATGATCGGCCAGACCGGCTCAAAAAGAGCCAAAGGCGGCCGACCGAAGAAAAAACCAGGGTATTGCAGAGAAGATCAGATCGATAAACTGGTAGATGAAGCTGTTTCTCTATTTGGTGAACCGTATGACGATCGGGATGACCGACCAGAGGACGCTCCAACGATAGAGTCTGTAGCAGACGCACTGGGCGTTACTCCCGTGAAAGTCAGGAAGCTGCTCATCACAGCGGATTATTTCAGCACAGTCATCAGCAGAAAAGTCCAAGCACTGCACCGAAAGGGGATGTGCGTAACGGACATCATGGCGGAAACAGGCTTAAGACAGGCATCGGTTTATAGCTACCTTCCATACACAAAAGGAGCGTACAAACTGAAGGAACCAACGTTATATGCCGAGCAGACACGTCTGTTCCGCCGACGAAAAAAAGCCTGTGAAGCTCTTGAAGAACACATGCTGGATTGTGATGTCTGCCAGCATCTTTGGGAAGCGATACAGGCATTTGAGAATTATCCGTTTATTGATGAATGTGAAAAGCGATTCAAATACAGCATCGATTGTGATCAAATTATCTGCAATGGGGTTAGATTAACAAGAAAAGAGATCGAAGAGGCCTTTAAGAAGGTAACAAAACTTCAGATTGAACAGGGCGGAATATGCGATGAGGATGCCCTGAAATGCTGTCTGGCAAAAGAACTGCTGGTGGTTTTTCTTCGGATTGGCGCTTGTAAGAAATTGTGAAAAAACGATTTTGAGGCCAAAATTGGGGGAAGGACTAAAAACATTAGAATAACAAGAATACTTCTTAGAGTCGGAAAGACCCTCAAGATGGCAGGTAGCACTGCCTATTAATCTTAGAATAACAAGGAAACATAAGAATCCGGAACGCCGAACAACTGTTGGCATGAATACGAAAACATTGCGCAGTCACTTTTGTGTGACCATGCGTTTTTTATAAATTTGATCCACTGA
>CACZQU010000577.1 GCA_902783305.1 uncultured Lachnospiraceae bacterium
AAGACCCGCACGGAGGCTCTTCTGAGTCCGGGGAAAGTGAACAAGGAGATAATCCCCAGACAGGTGACGGAGAAGGAAGCGGCCAGGAAGGATCTGAAGGCAGCGGCAGCGGTCAGGATGAAGGCGGTCAGGAGGGAGAAACGCCTGATGTTGATGACCAGCCGGTGTACTTTGCGGAAGGCACCGGAATGTATGGTGCATTGACCTTGAAAGGCACGGATCTTTGCAATGCCGGTGGAAAACGCGTACAGCTCAGGGGAGTAAGCACTCATGGACTGCAGTGGTTTCCGCAGTATGTCAACCGGGAAACCTTCCAGGCATTGCGGGATGACTGGGGAGTAAACCTGATTCGCCTCGCCATGTATACCGGAGAAGGCGGGTATTGCTCGGGGGGAGATCCCCAAAGACTTGAAGAACTGATTGATGCAGGCGTTACGGCGTGCATGGAGCTTGGCCTGTACTGTATTATCGACTGGCATATTCTCAGCGACGGGAATCCCCTGATCAACCAGGATGCTGCCATTGATTTCTTTGACAGGATGTCGGAAAAATACGCCGACTATAATAATGTGATCTATGAGATTTGCAATGAACCGAACGGATGCGCCTGGAGCGATGTAAAAGCCTATGCTGACACCGTGATTCCCGTGATCCGGTCGCATGCTCCGTATTCGATTATCATTGTCGGGACCACGACCTGGTCTCAGGATGTAGACACCGCAGCTGCGGATCCTGTGGCTGATCCTTATAATGTCATGTATGCCGCCCATTTCTACGCAGCAACCCATGGAGACTGGAACCGGCAGAAGATTGTGAATGCCGTCAATGCAGGAGCTCCTGTTTTTGTTTCCGAATTTTCGACCTGTGACGCTTCGGGAAACGGGGCGATCGATTACACTTCAGCGGGATACTGGAAGGATCTGATCACGGAGTATAACCTTTCCTATGCCGGATGGAACCTCGCGAACAAGGACGAGGCTTCTTCATTTTTCCCGGCCTCCTGCTCTAAGCTTAGCGGCTGGACCGAGGACGAAATCTCAGATACGGCAAAATGGCTCAGGGAGCTGATCCGTGACGGCGGAGAAAATCCTCCGATAGAAGAGGAGAATACGGTCACCGCCGATGAACTGTACAGGGAAGCTGTTCTGTATCTGCCCGACAGACTTGATGCGGTTAATGATGAAGTCTTTGCCGGTACCAATGTGCGGACAGTCGTCATTCCTGAAGGAACGACTTCCATCGGATCAAAAGCGTTCATACAGTGCGTAAATCTGAGGTATGTGGAGATCCCGGAAAGTGTGATTTCCATTGAAGATGACGCCTTTGGGGAAGCAGGTATCGCGTTTGTCTGTGAAAAAGAGAGCAAAGCGGCTGAATATGCCCAAAGTCATGGAATACCTGTGCTGAGAAAAAAAGCGGAAGACTGAGACTTACTTTCTGAATAAGACACCAGGGCAGGGAAAGTATTCCCGGCGGGAGCAGTGACATATCAGAAGAGAAAAGGTATTTGCCGGATTGTACAATGAAATGAGGGTATGCAGAAAATGTTGACAAAATGGTTCGGACAGAAAAAGCTTTGCGGTAAATACTGTATAAGCGCGATGGTTATCTTACTTTCCGTATGCTTTATTGCAAATATCAGCATTCACGCCATGGAAAACGACAAGGGCGTTGCTGCCTTTGTCGAAGAGCATGAGATCATGTCGCTGATTTACGAGGATAAGCCGTCGATTCAGGAAATACTTGACGATATGCCTGAAGACCTGGAGATGTATCTGAAAGAAAAAGACGAGAAGATTCGGGTACCTGTAAGATGGGAAACGAATGATGATTATGAAACCACTCCCTTTTTCTATTATCTGTTCTATCCGGTTCCGGAGGACGGATACGAATATACAGGAGACGGGGAAAGACCATATATCACGGTGTATGTCAACCAGGACACGGTTTCTGCTTCCAGTGTGACAGGGAAGGCTGCCGAGGATGAAGTGTTCCGGTTCCTGACGAATGAACTGGGACTCAATGTTGCCACTGCCTGCGGAATTCTGGCGAATATTGAAAATGAGTCAAGCTTTAACCCGACCTGCTCGGTCATTGATACGAACGGTCTGACCAGCTATGGGCTGTGCCAGTGGAACGGTTCTCGCTTTACCGCGCTGAAAAACTATTGCGGAAGTGCTTATACTACGGTTTCCGGTCAGATGTCCTATTTGAGGTATGAGCTTCAGACCTCGGAGAAAAATGCCTGGAATCAGATGCAGGGTATTGAAAATTCACAGGCAGGTGCGTATGACGCCGGCATCCGCTGGGCGCAGTATTTTGAAAGATGTGCCGCGCAATACCGGGAAAGCAGAGGAGTCAAGGCCAGAGACAGGTACTGGCCGGAATATGGAGGATATGTTCCGGATAATTATACTCCGGGAATGTATCGTGTAAACACCGATGGCTCGAATCTGATGCTGCGGAACGCGCCCTCCGGGGATACTATTCTGGACAGAATTCCGAACGGGACGGAGCTGCCGGTGTCACAGATCAGCGACAGGTGGGGAAAGACGGTCTATAACGGTCAGGAAGGGTGGATGGCGCTGTGGTACTGTGTCCGGACAGGAGATCTTTCAGGACCATCCACGTCTGTTCTGACGATGGACAAAAATCTCTACCGGTCGGATGAGGAGATCGTTTTCCGATTTTCCAGTGACAATGCCACAGCTTATACCATAGGCATTGATGATGCCAACGGGAACCGTCTGATTACCGAGTCCTGCGGCAATGAGTATCGAAGGGTGATTTCGGAGCCGGGAAGCTATTCCTGCTATGTGACGGCCTATAATAACGTCAGCTACAAAGACAGCGCAAGAGTATATTTCAGAGTGTATTCCATAGACAACACATACGGGGATGATTTCTTCGCCTTCATCATAGCAAGCAATGAGGAGCAGGCCGCATGGTATCATCTGATTAATGATGAAACTTCCAATGTAAGAGTAATCTCGGATAGAAATGATTCTACGGATCCACGGCAGATCTGGCACTTTATCAGGACGCCGGATAATGCGTATACGATTTATAACTGCTATGACGGGTCGGTTCTGGATGCGGACGGAAATAACAACGGCAACCAGGCGAATGTCCAGACCTGGGCCAGCAATGGGAGTAACAATCAGAAGTGGAATATCGTCCATACTGGGACGAACCGGGTAACACTGAAAGCCTGGTATTCGAACTGCGTGCTGGATGTTTATGGGGGAGTGGCAATGGGAGGAAACGTCAACCTCTATGAAATCAACCAGACTGCCGCCCAGGATTTCAGCATTTACAAGATTACGAACGACGGCGTCACCTATTCCAAGCCGGAAAGGCCTGACAAGGTGGAAACCTCCGTTTCTGATCCCTGCGTGACAGGTAAGGAGATCACCTTCTCCTGGACTCCTTCGCCGGAGAAAAACCGCTATGACAAAAGATGGTATGATCTGAGAATCTATAAAGACGGAGTGAATGTGCTGACGCAAAAGGGGATAACGGAGTGCTCATATCGTTATACTGCTCCGGAACCGGGAAATTACAGCTTTACCGTGGCCGCAGTAAATCCAAAATATTCAGAGTGGTTTACCTTCAGCGACGAGAAAAGCTTTGAGGTACTTTCCTGTGCAGAGAGTATCCGGCTGGACAAGCATGAAATTATCCTGCAGCCCGGGCAGACTATGAAGCTGAATGCCGCTGTTTCTCCGTCCGACGCAGCCGGGTTCAGACTCGAATGGTCCTCCGATGACGGGACGACAGCCACCGTGGCGGATGACGGCGTCGTGACCGCGAGAAAAGAAGGAACGACATTGATCAGAGTGGAGGATCTGTACAGCGGATCCGGAGATACCTGTACCGTCAAGGTCATTGCGGTCAGGCCGGACGCGGTATTACCGGATTCACTGAATTCCATTGGTGACCAGGCTTTTGAAAACGCGGCTTTTACCTATGTTGTATTAAGTGAAAACACGGTAAGGATCGGAAGCCGGGCTTTTGCCGGATGTAAGAATCTCAGACAGATTTATATTCCGGCAGAGACCGGTTGGATCGAGGACGACGCGTTTGAAGGAACAGACGATCTTATCATCAGAGGTGAGGAGGGAAGCTATGCTAACTTCTTCGCCGAAAAAAAAGGGTATATCTTTATCCCGGAGTAAAGATGGCGAAAGGCCCTGACATTTCTTTTTCTGATTTGTACTACGGAGAATTACAGTGAGTACCGATGAAAAAGGCTGAATGAGGAGCAGACGATGATGGGAGCAGAAGATTTCAATCATAAGCGGAAAGCAGCGGTAATAAAACTGTGGATTGTTCTGGCGGTGTGTCTGAGTATCCTTTTTCCTCCGCAGACTGTAAGCGCGACTGACAAGACAGCGGCCGAGGGACTCAGCTATATTTCGACACTTGTGGGCACGACTGTCGGTTCAGGGCAATGCGTGGCACTGATCCAACGGTATTATACTTATCTGGGCGTGTCCACCGTATCAGGAAATGCCTGTGATTATGCGCATAACAGTCTGCCCGCCGGCTGGTCGAGAGTCGCGGGCGGTGTGCCGCAGGCAGGAGATATTCTGGTATACGCGGGAGCCACTTATGGGCATGTGGTGATTTACGCGGGCGGAACGACAGTTTATCAGCAGAACTGGAGCGGTAAATATGTCGAGAAGTCCACGAACTGGAATTACGATAAGTCCTGGTACAGCAGCAGTGAAGGAGGGACAAAATACTACTGGGGTTACATCAGACCCGATTTCAACAGCCCTGTACCTCCTCCTGATCCGGATAACAGCTACCGGATACCCTGCAAGGCTTACGCAAGGAGTACCGGACGGGTATCCGTCTATGCCCAGGCCGGCGGCAGCCCGGAGGCTAACCGATATATCGACGGCAGCACGGATCTGTGCACGATTGATGAATTCTATTCCAATGGCTGG
>CACZQU010000578.1 GCA_902783305.1 uncultured Lachnospiraceae bacterium
CATTAAAGTTTACGCCGAAAAGAATCATGAAGATGGTCGTCACGACCTGGACATAGGTATTATAGCTTCCGATACTGTCTCCCCGGGTTCCAAAGCCGCCTGTCCCTGCCGTGCCAAAGGCTATGCACAGGGATTCAAACATGGAAACTCCGCCGAGCAGCAGAAGGCCAACCATAACCAGCGTCATCACAAGGTAAATCTTGTATAATATTGTAGCCGTGGTTTTGACCTTCGGAACCAGTCTGCCCACAGACGGGCCGGGGCTTTCCGCCTTCATGAGATTCATGTTGGAGGCCCCGGTCAACGGCAGGACACAAAGAATGAAGACCAGGATTCCCATGCCGCCGATCCAGTGAGTAAAGCTTCTCCACATCAGCATGCAGTGAGGCAGGGATTCCAGATCCTCCAGAATGCTGGCTCCTGTCGTCGTAAAGCCGGAAACAGTCTCAAAAACCGCATTCACGGGATTAGGAATAGAACCGCTGATGATGAACGGTATTGCTCCGAAAACACCCAGCGTAATCCAGCTGAGCGCGACAGATACATATCCCTCTTTTGCGTGAAACATCCGTTTTTCCGGCCTCTTGCGGATGATAAGAAACCCCAGAAGAAAACCAGCCAGCATGGTGACCAGAAAAGCCAGTCCGGATGCTTCCCCATAGATTACAGCCGTGACGAGTGGGAGAAGCATCAGGGCAGAAGCGATCACCAGGAGCCAGCCCAAAATATAAAGAATAATTGAATAATTCATTGTTCTTCTCCTTATTCAAGGATATCATTGATATCACACAGGCCTTTTTGACTTGTCACGATGATAACCCTGTCTCCCAGCTGTATGGAATCCTGTCCGCGGGGAATCTTTACCTTGCCGTCACGATAAATGCAGCCCACAAGCAGATTAGGCTTCAGACGCAGCCTGGCAAGCGGAATTCCAAGCACTCTGGCCTTGGACTGATCCCTGATGATAAACTCCAGGGCTTCTGCTTTGCCGTCCAGAATATGGAAAAGTGTCTCCACATTGCTTCCGATCGTATTCTGCATTGCCCTGACATACTGGAGAATATGATCCGCGGTGATGTATTTAGGGTAAATGATGCTCCCGATATCCAGGCTCTCGATAATGTCGTCAAAGTTCAGACTGTTGACCTTCGCGACCGTTTTTGCTTTGGATCGGGACTTCGCATACAGAGAGAGGAAAATGTTTTCCTCATCCATGTTGGTAAGGGTGATAAAGGATCCGGTATTCTGCAAACCTTCCTCCATCAGAAGATCCTTGTTCGTCCCGTCGCCGCAGATAATGGTGGCATCGGGAAGCAGATCACTGAGAGTTTCACACTTCTGTTTGTTTTTTTCAATGATCTTGACCGCAACATTGGTTGCAATCAGTCTTTGTGCCAGATAATAGGTGATCGGACCCCCGCCCACAATGATGGCGCTCCGGATCTGCGCTGACTTCAGCCCGATCTTTTTGAAAAAATCCTTTGCGGTATTCGCAGCAGCCAGAAAACTGACCGAATCACCGTTGTGAAGCACATCATTTCCGCCGGGAATCGTAACCCCGTCTTTGTTTTCAATTCCGCAGACCAGAATATCGCTGTGGAAGCGGTCGTTAATGGAACTGATCCTGAGGCCGTCCATACCATATTCCGGCAGAATTTTGAACTTCAGCAGCTCTATCTGTCCGCCGGAGAAGGAATCCACCTTCAGAGCCGTCGGAACGGAAAAGAGCCTGGCAATCTCCCTCGCCGCGTCATACTCAGGGTTGATAATCGTGGTAAGCCCAAGCCTCTCCTTCAGGAAGCTTCTCTCACTGAAATACACAGGATTACGCACACGGGCAACCGTATGGCAATGGCCGGTTTTCTGAGCCACAAGGCAGCAAAGAAGATTCAGCTCATCAGAGCCGGTCACCGCGATCAGGAGATCCGCCGTATCAATCCCTGCTTCCTTCAGTACGCTGATGCTTGCACCATTGCCTTCTATATTTAATGCATCCACGTGATCAGCAACAAGAGCCAGCTTATCCGGATTTTCATCAATCAGGGTCAGATCCGTCTCCTCCTCCTGCAGCTGCTCTGCCAGGGTCCGGCCAACCTTTCCACAACCCACAATAATAATTTCCATTTTTCTCCTCCATCTCTTTCCCGCTAATGATGCAGAATCTCAAAAATGTTGGTTTTACTGGTAATTATATCACTATTTTTCTTCTTTGGAAGGAATTTTATCGGCCGATTTTTGACAATTATATGAACAAATCGGAACAGACCTTGTGCAAAACGCCCAAAAACGGCTTCCCGCCGCAATCATTTCTCACAAACCCTCCAGATCGAAGGGAGGAATAAAGCTGTCCCTGGCCGTCTCCCCCTCCTGAAAAAAGCCGTTCACGATTCCTGCCTCCAGCGCGTAGTTAAGCACCTTCCCGTATTCCCTCTTCGTCACCTTTCGGGCAAGCTCCGGCAGGCCGGAACAAATCAGCTTTTCTCCCTGAACCGGCGTATACTGGCTCATCAGACTGATACAGATTTCATCGCCAAATTCTCCCAGTAATTCATCAATGGCTCTCATCGAGTTACGGGTATGTCCAGGCAGAACCAGATGACGTACGATGGTTCCCCTTTTCATGATTCCATCCTCACCGAATTTGCATCGGCCGGTCTGGCGTACCATCTCCCGGATCGCCTTCCTGGCAATCCCGGGATAATCCGGAGCATGGGAGCATCGCTCTGCCAGAGCCGGATCCGAATATTTATAATCCGGCATATAGATATCGATCAATCCTTCCCACAGGTGA
>CACZQU010000579.1 GCA_902783305.1 uncultured Lachnospiraceae bacterium
ACTTTATCAGGATATTCTCCTTTTGGAGGTTTCGCCCGGACTGTCCATCTCCATCTCCCAGCGAATATCCTGGTGTAAGTACTTGAGCTTATATCGGATCATCTGTCCGTTGCAGCTTCTGGATTCACAGCTGTATACGATCTGTACCTTACCATCCAGCCGCATCCATTCGATATTGAGTACCCTTTCAACGTTTACGGACTTCCAGTGCCCGCTGTCATAGATCTTGAACCTGACGGGCTTAGGCTCTCTTATCATTCTGTCGAAGATCGCGACCACGTCTACTGTCTGTATCATGATCATCATCCTCCTTGAAGTCGCTTTTGGTGATCCTTGCTATATCATGCTTCAAAGCTTTCTTTCTGGCTGGTTTACTCATTGCTCCCAGATCGATGCCTGTCCTACAGAGCCTGATGCTGCCGCTGTTGTTTCCGCTCTCATCTATGGCATCTATTCTCCAGCCATCCTCATCATATGTAAGCACGCATTTACAGCCTTCAAACATGCTGATAGAAGCAACGATCCGCCCAGAATGAATCTCAGCAAGATAGTATGTAGATTCAGGTCCGTATGTGAATAGCACGAACAGTTTATCTTCGACTTCTGCTACGATTCCGTCAGACATCAGTTCATACTTATCTGTTGCTTCAACTTTTTTATCTATCTTCTTTTTCATTGTATCGTTCCTCCTGTGTGTCTCGTGCCGATCCAGCTTACTTCTGATGGAGTAATTATAGAAATATGCGAACATATGTTCAAGTATTTTTTGCAAGCAAAAAGCGAACGTCCGATTTTGGGGACAATTCGCTTTATCTGCATTTCATTTTTCAGAACTTAGAATACACTCTAGTTTTCTTAAACTCCTATCTCATCTTTATTCGTCTAATAATTCCAGTAAATTATCTAAGGTGATGACACTAATACTTTTTCCCTTATCTATCTGTATCAACGTGTCCCTGCACTTTGCTCCCGTACCTGGCTTGTATGCTTCGGTATTGATAACAAGATAATTCGTTTTCCCAGAAACGCTTTTTCTCATAAGACCACCAGCTTCCAACACTCTTTTGACTATCGGATGGTCAGGACTATCCGGGCCACAATAGACGCCACGCACTGGCACATAGTCCAAAGTATCAAAAACAAATACTTTATTATCAAAATCGATGTCGTCCACTCTCTTAATAAGCGATGTTATTCTCTTGATTTGTTTTGCCTCCGCCTCATCAGTAGAGTCCGGAATATGATTCTTCAGATCCTCTTTGTTTTCAGGTTTTCCAGTCTCTCGTAATTCTTTTACTGTGACCGTTCCTGCTTTTTTACCGCTAAGCACAAAATCGCCTACATCTATTTGTTCTGCTTTTCCAGCTTCTATCATCTTTATCAGATATTCGGCAGTGCTTTTGTAAAAAGGTCTTTCATCCCAGGAATCTTTATCCTCCTGCAATTCAGTCCCTCGCCACTCAATTGAATACAGACGACGTTTTTCAAAATCAAAGACCATTGCATCATAATAATACGTAGAATAACCTAGCCAGTCATGTTTATTTGAATCTACCGCGAACAACACATATCCTATTTTATCCATTGTTTCAATCTCATTGCAGAATTTTGTATATTCCTCTGATATATCGAGATCGGATTCAAATTCTATCTCATCTTCCAAAGTAAAAGGATCCTCATCGTCCCAATCATAATTAGCATCAAAGGCTTTTGAAATCAGCTCTTTTCTATTACTGCTACTAATATAATCATCAATGAAAGTTCCAATAGAGTCTTTTATTGCTAATTCAGGACTCATTTCATTATCAAAGCTAAGGTTAAAGTATGCTTTTTCTTTTTCTGATACTACATATACATGTGCTGTGTGAACTGTCATGCTCATAGTCTGTGCTCCTTATAATATTAGCTGTAGCGGATTGTGAAAGTTGATCAGGTTTATCTTTAATAACTAATGACTAACCATCCTCATTTTGTATCAGTTTCTTCGACATAGAGACTATTTCCTCTACTGCTGCTTCAGGCTCGAGGATTATAATATCTCCTCCAAATCCGAATACCCATCCATAGAATGTAGGACTGAGGCACACCTCGACTTCACAAGTGAATGTGTCATCTTCGCCTGGTTCAAAACTGAACTTGTCACCGAAGCGGTCTATGACGTACTTCATCAGATAGTTTTTACATTGAATGGTAACGGAGACCTCGTCTCCATCAAACATCTCGAACACTTTATGCGAGTAATCGGATATTCTGAAGCCCTTCGGTCTTTTTTCAGCCTTCTCATCAAGCATCTCGAGATGATCCATTCGGTCTGCTCTGAATGCAGATACAGCTTCGTGCTTGTCAGACCATCCTACTACATAATAGAAGTCATCATTCCAGTACAGAGCATATGGGCTGACTATATACACTTCACCATCGTTACGGTGTGTCTTCCTGCGTTTACCATCAAATTCTATTATGTTGAAGCTAATTTTGTGCCTCGCTTCTATCGCATCATTAATCTTATCTACTGTGTAATATATGGATTCGTTGCGAGGCTTGACGATATTAGTCGTATAGATGTGTCTGGAAAGCTGCTTTCTCTGATGAACACTGGCAAGACCGGTCAGCTTATTCTTCAGCTCGTCACTTTTCTTCTTGGTTAGGAAGCGTGAAGAGGAAACTGCATCAAGGAGCAGTTTGAGTTCAGGCACTTGAAGTTCTCTGGAACCCCAGAAATACTTATTTGGCTTCCCGCTGACCGTGACGATATCAAAGCCACACTCTACCATCAGGTCCACATCCGGTTTGATAGTCTTGCGGCTGACCTTTATACCATGTTCAGCCATGTAGTCCACGATATCATAGGTCGTTACCGGATGATCCTCGTCAGTCTGGTCATAGAGCAATTTCCACAGAAGCACCATACGACGCTTCATGGTATTCGGTTCAACACGTTCTTTATCTGACACTTCTCCCCGCCTTAATCGAGTATCTGTAAGCTATAAAAAGCTCCTCGTCCCTTGCGCGAACACTTTTATAATTCTGATATCTTTTTCAGTTTAACTGTCTTTTTCTTAATTTTACTTTTTACTGAGGGAGGCAAGTTGCTAATTGGCCCATCATAATACACCGTATCTAATTTGTCACATTTACTGAACTCTCCGGTATTTAGCACCATTTCAGGCTCCATAATAATTGCAGTTGTCAGCCTCTCGCACTCAACATATACCGGGCCAAACGTACGCTTGATACCAATCGGGAACATTGCAGTTTCAATTCCTGTTCCCTTAAATGCATTGCGGCCAATACCGCCAAATTCTTTTGGCAATGTGACACTAGTTAAGCTGGTACAATTATAAAAGACCTCGTCCATTATATATACTGTTGATTCCGGGATAATGATGCTCTCTAATCTTTTGCAGTTCCAGAAGGCACGTGCATTAAGCTGGAGAAGGCCTTCAGGTAAAACTACTTTTTCAACAGAGGAGTTTGCAAAGGCATCGCAAAAAATAATTTGTATTCCTTCAGGTACTGTGACATTTACATCCTTTCCACGGTAAGATTTAAGAGTATTGATTCCCCGTTCATGAACATATGTCTCAAATCCATTTTCGATAGTTACTAAATACCCGAATCGATCCGTATATGTTTCCTTCATCTTATTATCGATCCTCTTTTATTGACTAAAGCGACCTCTTAAAATCTTCAAAAGTTATGATTTGTACAGGTTTCCCCTTTTCGATTTGTTCTTTTGCCTTCGCATACTTTACTGTTTCGTGATCATAATCCGGATTATAAATTAAATAATCGAGTGATACGACAAACTTCGGCTTATATTCACCGCCTCTGGATTCTACTTGCTCTTGAACCCATCTTTCATCGGCAGCAGATAATCCCGTGGTTACAACTTTTTTCCCTGATAAATCTAATTCTATCTTTTCTACTGAACAAGTATCCTCGTCAGGATCATTGCTTTCGTCAAGTTCTAAATCATACTCTTTAACATAGTCTGATAGGATTTCGTTCATTTCATCCACTGTTATGTGTCTTCCGCATTCATCACAATCATATTCTCTATCGAACTCTACACTACCAAACCCCACGAAGCTG
>CACZQU010000580.1 GCA_902783305.1 uncultured Lachnospiraceae bacterium
ATTGACGACAACGCAGCCTGGGCGGATTTAGACAAGTCAGATGTATAGGTTATTTATGCACAGATCCTTAGATGCGGCAGTTCCTGAATGACTCCGCCGAGGATAAATCATCATCTCATCTGCAGGTGAACCCGCAGCGCTCCGGAATTTCCGCTTCGGAGTCATCATAGTCAAAAAAGCCTCTCATCCTCTCAGATCCCGGACAGAATCGCCCCCCTCGATATGAACGGAAAGACGCACCTTTTCCTTTACGCCGTCATTCCCTTCCGTCAGACGCTTTACCAGAAGCCGGACCATTTCCTTCGCCAGCTCCGTCTCCGGCTGATCCACAATGGTAAGGCGGGGCCGGCATGCCCTGGCAAAATGACGGTTGTCAAAGCCGACGACCGAAATCCGGTCCGGAATCGGGATTCCCATCTCATTCAGCCCGATCATCATCCCGATGGTCATATCATTGTTTGCCGCCACAAGTCCTGTCAGATCCGGGTCATTGCGGATCAGCGTCCTCACCGCTTCCGCTCCTCCCTCGATCGTATCCCTGCCGTCCGCAATCCGGAAATCCTTCTCCGCGATCCCGGCCGCGGCGCAGGCATCCAGAAAGCCGCGGCGTCTTTGTCTTGCGGCGTAATTCGTCTCAGGGCCGGCCACCATGGCAATCCGGCGGTGTCCCTTTGCGGTCAGAATACCTGCAGCCTGGTACAGGGCTTCATAATTATCCACGCTGACCATATCGCAGCTGATCCCCGGGATTTCCCGGTCCAGCAGGATCACCGGCTTATCCGCCTCCAGAAACGGCGACAGGTGCTGTCCGGTTTCATCCACCGGCATATTCAGGAGAACATCTACTCTTTTTACCATCAGAAAGTCCACTGCTGCCTTCTCCCGGTCTTTATCGGTTCTGCAGTCCGTGATCAGCATGGCGTAGCCTCTCTGCTGAAGGAGATCCTCCGCAATGCTCAGGATCTTCGCGCAAAAAGTACTCCGAAGCTCGGGGATGATCACGCCAATCGTATTGGTGCGGTCTGTCTTAAGCCCTCTTGCCGTCTCATTGATTTTGTAATCCAGCTTTTCTATCGCCTCCCGGATCTTAATCCGGTTCTTTTCCCGGACGTTTCCTCCATTCAGATAAGAAGAAATCGTCGCCAACCCCAGCCCCGTCTCGCGGGCAATATCTTTAATTGTGGCCGCCATATTTTCTGTGAGGTTTCAGGCCTTGCCCGGGCAGCCGCAGACCTTCATCCTTGCCTTCACCAGCTCGGTAACCGCCTTCATCCCTTCCTTGCTGTACGTCTTGGGGTCGAAAGCGTCAGGATTCTCCGCCAGGAAAGCCCGTACGGCGTCGGTGTAAGCCTTGCGGAGCTCTGTCGCGAAATTCACCTTGCAGATTCCTCTCTTTACGCACTCCATCACCTGCTCATCCGTCAGACCGGAGGCTCCATGCAGCACCAGTGGAATCTCTACCACCTTGCGGATCTCGCTGAGCCGGTCCACATCCAGCACAGGAACGCCTTTATAAAAGCCGTGTGCCGTCCCGATGCCTACAGCCAGAGAGGTAATTCCGGTGCGCTCTGCAAATTCCTTTGCCTCCTGAGGATCGGTATAGATATCCTTCCCGTCGGAAACGGTATCATCCTCCTTTCCGCCTACCTTCCCCAGCTCGGCTTCACAGGGAACACCTACCGCAGCGGCCATCTGGGCAACCAGAGAGCTGATGGCGATATTCTCCTCAAACGGGAGCTTTGAGCCGTCGATCATTACCGAGCTGTACCCGGCCCGAAGGCACCTGACTGCCATCTCCATGGAGGGACCATGATCCAGATGCAGGCAGACCGGAACCGAGGCCCTCTCCGCCTCCGCCCTGACGATCGCGGCAAAAGTATCCTCAGAACCATACTTGATCGTACCGCCTGTTGTCTGTATCATCACGGGAGCTCCGAGCTCCTGTGCCGCCGCGACAATCGCCTTCACCATCTCCATATTTTCCGCATTGAACGCTCCGACCGCGTATCCGCCTGCCTGCGCATCAAGAAGCATCTGCTTTGAAGTGACGTATGACATGGTATAAACCTCCTTTTCCCCTATAAAAGCGATGTTCATAACCGAATCGTTTCGGTTTCGATTCCTAAGATACCATTTTTCTTCTCTGCTGTCAAGAAATTTCACACTCTCTGAATCTGAATCTGATCCTGAAGCTTTTCCACGTCCTCCATGACAATAAAGCCTGTCTCCAGCCGCATTGCGTTGGCCGCGGAAACCGCGCTGGCCAGCCGGATCGTTTCCTGAATGCTGCATCCTCTGGAAATCCCTGCCGCAAATCCCGCTATCATGGAATCCCCGCATCCTACGGTATTGACCGTCTCAATTTTCGGCACGTGAACATCAAAAACCCCTTCCTTACAGGAAACCAGGGATCCATCCGCCCCCAGGGAAATCACAACCGTCTCTATCCCGTCCTCGTGGAACCGGGACGCCGCCTCAATCAGCTCCTCCCGGGTCTCAAGCTCCCTGCCGGTCAGCATCCGGATTTCATCAATATTCGGCTTGATCAGGGTCGGACACGCTTCAAGGCACTCTTTAAGAAGCTTTCCCGAGGTATCCAGAAGCACCGGTTTCCCGTATTCCTTTGCTTCACGGATCATTGTGCGGTACAGCTCCGGTCCGGCTCCCTCCGGAACGCTTCCGGAAATGGCCACCACCTTGCACTCCGGCAGCAAAGAGGCAAATTTCCTTACCAGTCTGCCGCAGTCCTCCCCCGTCACCGTAAATCCCGGCTCAAGAAATTCCGTCTGCCGCCTTTCCGCCTCGTCCCATATATTGATGCAGGTACGGCTTTCCCCCTCGCACCAGACGAAATCTCCCCGGATCCCGCGCCGGTGAATCCTCTCCTCGATAAATTTGCCGGC
>CACZQU010000581.1 GCA_902783305.1 uncultured Lachnospiraceae bacterium
GACGCAGAGTATGCCCAAATCAAGACCCATCCGGTCAAGGGGGATCGAATCCTGAAGAAAATAAAGGAGAAGCCCCGTCTGGCCATCGGAGCGCGCTGGCATCACGAGCGGTATGACGGCACAGGATATCCGGATGGCCTCTCCGGAACAGAAATCCCGGAGGAAGCCCGCATCATCGCTGTAGCAGATGCCTACGATGCCATGACGAGTTTTCGCAGCTACCGCGGCATACTGACCCAGGAAACCGTCCGAAAGGAGATCGAGGATGGAAAGGGGACTCAGTTTGACCCCGTCTTCGCCGACATCATGCTGCAGATCATCGCAGAGGATCCGGAGTACCGGTTGAAGGAGGGTTGAAGCTCTTCTTTCCTGAGAAAGGCCAGGGAGTAAACGTCATGAAAAGCTTTCATGTAAAAATGACGATCATAATCCTGCTGATTTCGGCGGCTGCCACGGGGCTCCTGCTGATCAGCTATCAGCGGGCCAGCAACAGCATGTCCGCACAGCTGGAGAAAAACTACAGTATTGTCGCGGACAAGTATGCGCAGGAAATCACCGCCTGGATCAACACCAACGCCACTGTCATAGACACCCTGGCGGCGGAAATAACGGTGGGCGCCATCTATGAAGACGACTATGAGGCCTTTCACAATTATCTCGCGCAGAACTACAGCCTTCTCAACCGGAACGGTTATATATATGACATCTACTTCACCTATCCCGACAATCACATGGCGTGCGCGTCAGACTATATTGCGGACGGGACTGTGGATTACATGGAAAGGGAATGGTTCACCGAGGCAGCCGGGTCGGGAGAAGTGTTTTTTTCGACACCTTATCGGGACGCAGATACCGGAAAGCCGATCATCACGATCTCAAAGGCGGTCTACCGGGGCAACAAGCTGCAGGGCGTGCTGGCTGCGGACATCTTTGTGGATGTACTGGTGGACATCATCCACGAGGCAGACCTCCCGGAGAACAGCTACGCCTTTCTGGTGGATCAGAACCTGGGCATGATCGCCCACCCCAATCCGGAGTATGCCTTCAGCGATGTGCCCCGCTCTGTAATGGATGTACCAGGCGCTCCCTATGCTGACGTGATCTCCAAGATCCGCTCAGGTTCCGGAGATACGGTCTATCTGACGGACTATGACGGCGTGACCCGCGGTATCGCGGTCGCCGGGATGGACAATACCGGATGGCACGTGGGCATCGCTACCAGTAAAACCGAACTCACGCGGGACATGAATTCCCTGATACGCCGCTACATGATCGCCACGTTTATCGCCCTGGTGATCGGCGCGGGCATCGCCATGCTTCTTGTGTATATGCTGGAAAAAATGAACCGGCAGAAGCAGGCGTATGAAGAGCAGGTGCAAAAGCTGAAAAAACATGTGGATGAGGAAAAGACCAGGACGAGGCTGCGTTTCCTTTCCGATCCGTCTGCGGAGGATGGCATGGAAACCGCCGGTCAATCCGCAAAAAGACCTTTGACAGGCCGGATCGGAGCGCTCGTGCCAATACTGGTCATCTTTCTCCTGATGGTGTTCATGGTAATCTATACCTCCCGGGCAATCAGCAGCGTGGCCGCCTCCAACATCCGCGAAGTAGGCGAGGACAGGATATCCGCCTCCGCGGCCCAGCTTGAAAACTACCTGGAGATGGCCCGCAGTTCCCTGTGGGTCACGGCGGACACAGTAGACCATATGGCCAGAAACGGGGTTTCTCCTCAGGACATTTATCAGTACCTTGTGGAGGAGACGGAGAACCAGCGACAGCACTTTGACGAAAATATCCTCGGCGTCTATGGCTATATCCTGGGGGAATACCTGGACGGCCTGAAATGGGTCCCTCCTGAGAATTATGATCCTACCAGGAGGGACTGGTATCTGAATGCCCTCAAGGCAAAGGGCGAGGTCGCCGTGGTCCCCCCCTATGTGGATGCCCAGACGGGCGACATTATCATCTCCATCTGCCGGATGCTCTCGAACGGGACCGATGTGCTCTCCATCGACTTCAGGATGAACCACATCCAGGAAATCGTATCCTCGCTTCAGATCAAGGGAAAGGGCTATGGCTTTATCATCGACCGCAGCGGCATGATCATTGCCCATCAGGACGAGGAAAAGAAGGGCGGCTATCTGAC
>CACZQU010000582.1 GCA_902783305.1 uncultured Lachnospiraceae bacterium
AAGAAAGTGAGAGAGGGTTATTGATATGAATGAAAGACAGCTACAGGAAACTGATTATAAGTGGTTCCTGGAAAACTACAAAAAGCTGTTCGAAGAATACGGTGATTCATACCTGGCAATCAAGGACCAAAAGGTATTAGGGGTCTATGCGTCCTATGCCGAAGCACTTCACGAAACAGAAAAGACAGAAACGATTGGCAGCTTCATTGTTCAATACTGCAACGGGGATGAAACCGGTTACACCAATTATATTGCCTCTACGTTTGTGTTGGGGGCATAATGATGAAACAACAGACAGCTGCTCAGGTGCGGGCGTTTCTAGCTGAGAGGGAAACAACCTGCAGAAAGTTAATTACGAAGGCGACACTTGTCTGCGGAGCAGAACAGATGGAAGTGATTGCCCAATGGGATACAGGTGCGTCAGGTTCTTGTATTTCCCAGAAGGTTATTCAGGTACTGAAACCGGCTCGTACAGGCTTAAGAACAGTGTTAACTCCAACCGGAAGCGACGTCAGGGGTATGTATCTTCTGGACTTGGTTTTGCCGAACAATGTGAGGGTTTCGGATGTTCCGGTTGTTGATACAGAAATCGGAGATCAAGGAATAGATGTCCTTATTGGAATGGATATCATCTCAATGGGTGACTTTGCTGTGAGTAATTTTGATGGAAAACTGGTATTCACATTTCGAGTTCCATCAATTAAGAGAACAGATTATGTCGCCGAAGCAAAGGCAGATGCCATCAAAGCAAAAATAGGACAGCATGGTAAAGGAAATACCAGGCAAAGACATAAAACACCATGAAGCAAATCATTTGAGGAAAATGATTAAAGAAGATTTTTGGTATCATTACATATCGATATATGCGTTGGTTCGGATAATGCTTATAAATATAGAAATGAGCTAGAGTTAAGATTTGCGATAAATGATAAGGCGAACAAGGAGAACAGATATTGCAATATGCGCAGGTTGCAGATGGTGAAGGTATGATATGCATATCAATCTGTTTGTGAAGGAAAAAGGATTAGAATATCTACAGGCAGTATACCATCTTTCTGACCAACAGATTTGCGATCTGAGAGAATCGTTATACAACCATACGAAGCAAGAAAAGATATCAGAAGAAGAAGCGAACAAACAGATCGAAATGATGTGGAACTGGTTACCAGAGGAAGAAAAGCAGAAAATAAAAAACAGTCTTATATCCTCTTCGTGGCCAGAATGGCAGATTGTAGACGATGCTCTGGAAAGATTCCTTGTGATGACCGGAATTAAGCTGGATGAACACGATTTATCAGATTTGTGTTTCCAATGTATTCATGTGTCTCCTGCTATTGACGGCGGGGAATCAATCAAAAAGTCTGGAGTTCGAAAATTGACTGACTTGGTTGATAATGAATCGCCGATTAAAACCTTTCTGGCAGATTATGGTATTGAAATAAATGCAGCTCAAAGATGGTACAGCGTCAATGGTCAAAGATTTTCGATAAAGGGCTCTAAGCTTGAAATAAAGTTGTACTCTACCAAAAGCGAGATCGAAGCTTTTATTGCAGGTGAATTAGAAACGCTGAAAGATTACTCTTGCCTGGAGTACAATCCTGAATTCCTTCGTGAATTATCTTCACTTGTTGGAATAGATCTGCAAGCTGAATGGAAAAAGAAAAAGAATTCTTTACTGTATGTTGGATTTGATGTTTCTTTTAATGAATGTGCCAACATAACTGATATGAGTTGCTTAAATACGCCAGATAATTACGAGAGGATTCTTCCATATTTGAATGGAACCTATCCGTACGGTGAAGAGCCGACCAAGATATGGCAAAACCACTGGTTCATCAAGGCCTGTATAGAGAATGGTTGCCCGGAAAAACATATTGATCGTTCTCCAATGGCGGTTAAAGAAGATGTTGAACTTGGACCGGAGAGAATAATCATTCTTTCTTCAATGTGACCAGTTAAATTTGTGATGCTGTAGCAAAGAGGACATAACTGAGTGTCTATAAGAGAATTTTAAAATAGATTCGAGGGATTCTCTACCCGATCAGTAAGAGAGGATGACCAACATGCCGGAAAAAAACCAGCTTGATTATACTTGCGGACTATCGGACGAAGAGATTACCCGCCGATTCAAGGAAGCGATCCGGATTGA
>CACZQU010000583.1 GCA_902783305.1 uncultured Lachnospiraceae bacterium
AGATGTCCACTGGTGTGTAAATGCGAAAGGCATCAAAGGTGTCAGTTGCCCAAGCAAATTCTATGGTATTGCAGCTGCAGGAAAACCTGTACTTGCGGTATTGGAGAGCGGAACAGAAATTCGCATGCTTATTGAGGAAATAAACTGTGGGAAGTGCGCGGAGCCTGGAGATTACCAGAGAATCGCGGAGAATATAGAATGGTTTGTTATTCATGCCAGAGCTGAGGATCTTGTCATCATGGGCAGCAGAGGAAGAGAGTACTTGATGAAGTGCCTTTCAAAGACGCAATCAATTGCAAAGTATATTGAGGCAATCAGTAAAACATGAAAGCTTTCTCGACACTCTCTGTGATCTTGATACTGCTTTACCTTGGCGGATATATCAATCGGTCCGGAAACTATATTGAATGGATGAGCAGGGATTACACTAATGCTCTGAAGGGATTTGCGATTCTTACTGTTTTATGGGCCCATGCAGGTGCATGGTCTGGTGTGGAAGGAATCCAATTCATTGCCGGAATTGGTGTTGTGCTATTCCTGCTCTGCTCGGGATATGGGTTGCAGATATCATTTGAAAAAAATGGCCTCAAAGGGTTTTGGAAAAAGAGATTGCTTCGTGTGGCACTTCCGTTCTGGCTTGTGGAGACGATTGGCTTGCGGGTTACTGAGCAATGGGATTTTAAAACCTGTGCGTCAAATGCCCTTATGCTCAAGCCCGTGTTGGGGTTCGAGTGGTTCATACAGTTTATTGTAATCTGCTATATTCTTTTTTATTTCGTCCAACTGGTGGCTATGAAAAGAACATCTGAAGAGACGGAGGCGTTGGATGAGAAACTATTTTACGGATTATTTCTGCTCTGGTTTGTTATTGACAGTTTGTTTCTAGTGAATCCTGTTATGCCATTCCTGAGAGCGCGACAGATGTTAAGCTTTCCTCTTGGGGTAAGTATTGCCAGACACAGAAAACAAGCTGAAACCATCTTTTCCAAGCCAAGAGTATTTCTCATCGGTTTTTTTGCCGGTATTCTATTTATGGCGGTCACACAACTTGAAGCAGTAAAAGAGTTGCCATATTTGATTCAGAATCTTCTCTCTTTATTTACAGTGCTTCCATTGGCAGTGGCATTGATTTCGCTGACAAATTGGTGGAGAATGCTGGCGGATAACAATGTACTGAAAGCATTGGGTCTGGTTTCTTATGAAGTCTATTTGGTTCACATATTCACATTGGGGTTGCTACGAGGAACATTATGGTCTAACATCATTTTCGTTGGGGCCACTCTGATTGGGGCTTGTGGGCTCCATATGATCTTTGAAAGGTTTATCAGATATGGTTGACTTGACTGTAGTTATCCTTACCAAAAATGAAGAAAAGAATCTCAGAAAATGTATCGAATCATTTCATGGTGTTGCAAAACGCTTTGTGATAGTTGACAGCGGTTCAACGGATGGCACAGAAATGCTTTGCCAGCAGCTCAATAACGAATTGAATACTATAGGTGCTTCCTTGAATTTCTATGTCCATCACTGGACATCCTATGCCGATCAACTCAACTGGGGGCTAGAGAATACCGGTATTACTACGGAATGGGCCATGAGGATGGATGCTGATGAAGAACTTCTGGAAGATCTTGCGCGAGAAATAGATGAAAAGCTGGATAAATTACAGGAACCGGTCAACGGGGTCATACTGCGACGTCGTACCATCTTTATGGGTAAATGGATACGGCACGGTGGACGTTATCCGGAACTCCTTCTTCGCATTTTCCGAACCGGAAAAGCCAGATGCGAGATGAAGATCATGGATGAACATATGATTCTCTCAGAGGGTACGATGGTGACCTTTGAATATGACCTGATGGATAACAATCAGAAAGACCTGGATTGGTGGACATCGAAGCATAACTGGTACAGCAATCGGGAAGTGCTGGACCATCAGCTGAGCCGGGAAGGTGATGCTTTACAGGACGAAGGAGGCTCCAGCAAACAGGCGAGAATCAAGCGGATTATAAAAAACAGTGGGTATTATAAACTTCCAAAATTCTTTCGGGCTCATCTTTATTATTTATACCGTTATTGGATCCGTCTCGGCTTTTTGGATGGAACTGAAGGAAGAATCTACCATTTTCTCCAAGCCTATTGGTATCGCTTCCTGGTGGATGCGAAGATGTATCAATGTGAGAAGACCGGCACGAAAATGAAGCCGCAGGGAGATCTGAAGGTGTAAGAGGATTCAGTAGAAAATGACAACTGGGAAAAAGGATATCCTGATTATAACCGGAAGATACCTGCCAGGATATAAAGACGGCGGACCGGTACGAACAATTAAAAACCTCACAGATTTCCTGGGAGAGGAATACAATTTCCGAATTCTAACCTGCGACAGAGACCATGGAGACGCAGTGCCCTACCCGAATATTGTTAAAGGATGGAACCATGTAGGAAAAACGGACGTCTACTATGTGCCGCCTGGCGGCTTTTCTTCCAAAATCATACAAAAGCTCACTTCAGAAGCTGACCTGGTCTATGTGACAGGGTGTTTCAGCGATTATTCGATCAAGACTCTGATTCTGAACCGATTTGGGCGGATCAAAAAGCCGTTGATCATAGCCCCAATGGGCCTCTTCATGCCGAATGCCATGAAGAGAAAACCAATTAAATACAACAGTTTTATTACGGTCTTTAAGCTGCTTGGGATGTTTCGAAATGTGACTTGGTCAGTGTCGTCGGAATTTGAAGAGGGATGTGTTAGAAGAGTAATTTCCAAACATGCGGTCTGCTATATTGCGAGAGACCTTCCGCGTATGGTAAAGGAAAAACCAGTGAAGAAGGAAAAGGAAACTGGCGCATTGCGGGTGTTTTTTATTTCTAGGATATCTCCGGAAAAAAATCTACTCCAGAGCATTGATATATTGAAACAGTGCCACGGCAGAATCCGTTATACCATATATGGACCGATTCACAACCGCAAGTACTGGGAAACCGTGCAGGAAAAAATTAAAGAACTTCCGGAAAACATACGGGTCACTTACGGGGGAAATATCGAATCGGAAGCTGTCGTGGAGACACTAGAGAAAGAGCATGTTTTCCTATTTACGACGATAGGAGAGAATTACAGCCATGTGATTCAGGAAGCGCTTTCCGCGGGCTGTCCGTGCGTAATCAGTGACCAGACCCCTTGGCAGGATTTGGAGGAGAATTATGCTGGACAGGTGCTGCCACTGGATGATAACAGCAGATTTGTACAAGCGATCGAGATTTATGCGAATATGACAGAGCAGGAGTTTCAAAGTTTTTCTTATGCCGCCCATGACTACGCGAAGCGGTTTAGCAGAGAAAGTGCAGACACAACTGGATACCGTCACCTGTTTGACCGAAACGGCTGAAAAACGAGTGCGGTAGAGGGAGACGGAGTTCTCGTTCCGAAAGCCTGTTGAAGCAAACACTACGATAAGCATCCGGAAATGGAAAGCAATTGGAAAGAAGCTTCCGGGCAAGAGGGTATCACGTGACGATGATCGGAAATGTAAACGAAGAGACAGTGAAAGAATATATACTGCACTACGTCAGACAGAGGAATCAAAGAACGAAGAAAAGAACCCTATCGCCCGCTTTGAGCGGCAAAAGCAATAATGATTTGCAACACCCAGCTTTAGCTGGACATGTATATAGCCCTTATAGGGCTACTTACAAACCACCTCGTGAAGCGGTTGTTGCTGACTTTGTAAAGCGTTTCTTATTTTTATGCAATAGTCGTAGAAATGTGCGATTATTCCGACAACGGGAACTTGTCTTGAATTAAACAACATGAAGTACAGGCTTACATCTTAAGTGGCAAAAAGCCTCAGGGGAGAACCTGGATATGACAGAATCAATAAATCTTTTTTGGGAGCAGGTTGGAAAAAAGAAAAGCTACTGGATTCCGGTTTTGTTTTTTATGATCGCTTCCTACGGTTATTCCGTGTTTAGCAGGACTGTTGGGATTGATGACATGGCAACCGATTTGTATGTCGGAAGCGGCCATGAGATGATTTCGGCCGGAAGATGGGGCATGAATCTTTTGACTGCGCTGGCCGCGATCCCACGGCTGTCACCAGCCTCTGATCGACTGATTGCTACAGCTGTTCTGCTTCTGGCCGGATTCATGCTGTCAGCATTGTTTTTCCATATCCATCATCTCCCGAGGGAAAGGCAATTTGTACCTAAGTACACGGTTCTTTCCTGCTTCCTGATCTCATATCCCATTTTGGGGGAGATTTGGGAGTACACCGGCGCGAATTATATGTCGACCGGGGGAATGTTGATCTCAATTGTAAGCTGCATTTACCTCGAGACAAGAGAAACTGTCCAGATGAAAGACCTACTTCTTGCTGGTGCATTGATGACGCTACCCATGTCAAGCTATGAGTCGGGCGTACTGTTTTATATTACGCTTGTCTGCTCTGTTCTTTTTTACAAGTATTGTGTTCGGAAAGATCAGATGAAGCGAAGTCTTTATTGGAAAAGTGCACTGCAGTACGTGATCCCGCTGATTGTCGCACTTCTCCTGAGACTTGTGATCGGAAGCCTCTTGAGACTGGTGATGGGGGTGGCAAAAGGAGAGACTGGTGAGACTGGAATCGCCTGGGGGAAAGGGCCGCTTTCCGATGTCCTCCGCAAACTGGTCATCGATACTTTTTTGAATTATATTGTCA
>CACZQU010000584.1 GCA_902783305.1 uncultured Lachnospiraceae bacterium
GCCATGCGGTGCATCGGGAATAACGGCTCCCAGGCAGCCAGCAGCTCCGGCTCGACAAAGTTCGGATCGATCGACATGGGAGTCGCCACATATCCGGGACTGATGGAATTCACGCGGATGTTGTAATCCACCAGCTCTACCGCCAGACTCTTTGTCATATGGATCACGCCGGCCTTGGAAGCATTATACGCTACCTGTTTCTGGGGAACATTCGCAATATAACCGGACATGGAAGCGATATTGATGATACTGCCGGCTATATTCTTTTCGATCATGATCCGGGCAGCTTCTCTGGCGACGATATATTCACCGGTCAGGTTGATATCCAGGCACTGCCTGAATTCCTCGACACTTGCTTCAAAAATATCCTTGTGATAGCATACACCGGCATTATTGACCACTACATCAATATGCCCATACACCTCCATGATCTTCTGAAGCCCGGCCTTCACCTGGTCTTCCTTCGTGCAGTCCGCAATGATGTCAAGGGCTTTTCCTCCCTCTCCTTCAATAAGCTTTACACTGTCAGCCGCACCGGAGCGTGAAAAAATCGCGATATCCGCTCCGGCTCTGGCAAGATCCCTGGCGATCACCTGTCCGATTCCTCTGCCTGCTCCTGTAACCAGCGCCACTTTACCCTCAAGCGAAAACAGATCTCTTAAAAAATTGTCCTTCATGATGCCTTCTCCTTTCTTGCAAAACTGCCCATATCAGGCAGGAATCATTTTTTTATTTTAAAGCAATTTGCATAAAATAGCAACTACAAAACAAGCCATTTTTGGAGAAATGGTCCGGGAATACAAAGAAAGAACTTCTGCCTGTGTTTGACAAACAGCAGACAACACAATACACTGATGTCGTTTGCCGGAGGTATCTCCGATAAGTGTTTTAAGAGAATCAAAATGAACAACTCCTGGATAAAGGTGGTTTCCCAACCCCGCGCTGAACGGCATTTTTAGAAAGAGGGTGAATATATGCATCATGGCAAAGCAATATCATCTGGAGCTTTTCCGGCGGAAACAGAAGAGTACATTGGTGATTTTTCCGGACATACCATCGTTTTCCTTGACGTGGACGGTGTTCTGAACAACAGCACGACGAGAGACCGGGTCTGTCATATGGTTGGTCTGGACGACAGAAAGATTGCCATCCTCAAAGAGATCGTGGATTTCCTGAATGCGGATATCATCCTGTCATCTTCCTGGAAGGAAAACTGGCATAAAACACTCAAAGCGGCTCAGGATGAGTTTGCAGACGCCCTGGACGAGAGACTGGCTGCATTTGGCCTTCGTATCGCGGACAGAACCTATGACAGCGGGTTTGACCGGGGGAAGGGCATACTGGAATGGATCCGGATCCACGGTCCTCTCAGACGGTATGTGATCCTTGACGATGAAAGATTTGATTTCAGGGAACTGAAAATAGGAAGGCATTGGATACAGACGTCCTGGTACGGGCCGGGGGGAGGGATTGGAGAGAATCACCTGCGGTATATCAGGAAACATCTGGGACAATTTATTTAGCGTATACGGCAGGCTCTGCCCCTGAAGGTCAGGAATCTTTGTCTGGCTGGTCAAAAAAGCTCTGTAAGCGGTTTTCCGCATACAGAGCTTTTTTTATGAAATGATTTTACGGCTCATTTCCTGGTCCGGGACTGGAAAAGGTGGACCACCATGGCTGCCGTGACGAACCCGGCTGCCATGCTGCTGGCAAAGAGCACGGTATGAAGACCCTGAGAATGAAACTGTTCCAGCTCGGAAAGCATCAGATGGTGCATACAGCGGTAGAGCGATGCTCCGGGGATCATGGGAATGGAGGATACCGTCAGCAGTCCTGTAGCAGGCGTCCGCAGAACACGGGCAGCAAAGGAAGCGTAAAAGGAAACCGCAACGGTACTCAGATATCCTGCCAGATATCCGTTGGAAAAGGAATGGAAGATCAGCAGGTAGCAGAACCATCCCAGAAAGCCTCCGAAAGCCGCCGTCAGAATGTGCTTCTTCCGGCGGAAATTAAACGCGAAGGCAAACCCTGCTGATCCGGTAAAGGCAGTGATCAGCTGCAGCAGCTCTTTTCCGGAAAACATTTGTCCGGCCCTCCTTCACATAAGCATAAGAGATGAAGCGGCAAAGCCCAGCGCGACAATAACCGAGAGCAGAAGTGATTCCGCCAGGCTGATCAGTCCGGTGATGGTTTCTCCTGTCAGAAGATCTCTGATGGAATTGGTGAATTTTACACCGGGAATAAAAACCATCACATTTCCGATCCTGACCAGATCCGCGTGAATGGCGTTGGTCTTAAGGGCCAGAACACCGGCAAGAAGTCCGCCGGTCAGAGAGCAGAGCAGTGCTGTGGCCAGATGGTTGAACTTTGCCTTTCTGATCCTTCCGGCAAGGCAGAACAGGACAGCGCCAATCAGACCGGAAATCACCATGTCCAGGGCATTTCCTCCAAAGAAAACCGTAAAGGAAGCAGGTACGAGGCTGTAAATCAGGAGATTTGAAGAAAGGGATCTTCTTTCCATACCGCGGATCCTTTTCAGCTCGGAAAGAACCTCATCCGGATCCATCAGGGTGCTGCATATGCTTCTGGACAGGTTATTGACCTGACCCAGTCTCTCGAAATCATTTTCGATATGGGTAATACGGCAGGTCTGGGTGCAGGTCTCAATCCGGTTGAAATGGGCGGTGGTGATCATGGAGGATGTGATGCAGAAAACATCCACCCGCTCAAATCCGTAAGCTTTGCAGATTCTTGAGACACTGTCCTCTACCCGGCTTACCTCCCCGCCATATTCCAGTATGGCTTCTCCTACGGCCATGGCTGCATACAGATATTTTCCGGCATTTTCTTTTATCATTTCTTATCCCTGTATAATTTCTGCTGACCAGGCGGTCTCCCCGATCTCCATGATGATTCATGAATACTGGCGGTCAGGGAAAAACTGTCACGCAGCTGCAGGTTTACTGGTTGCTGTTCGGTAACGTTCTGTGCTGTGAAATGATTATACAAAATGACAGTCTGCTTGACAAGTCAATGTACGGCAATTGATCCGGCCGGTGGAAACCGGGTACCGTTAAATCTGGACAGTACCCCGTGCTGTGACGCTTTCTCAAGAAAAAGCGAAAAAGGATTGCATTCTTTTGGGCA
>CACZQU010000585.1 GCA_902783305.1 uncultured Lachnospiraceae bacterium
AGCTGTCCGGGAAGAAGGGGAGCCCGTGCAGCTGATCGATCCCATGTCAGGACAGCTTACTGACCTGGATATGGAAAGCGATTACGGAAAAAGCGTTGAGGAAGCGCTGTCAGGTCAGAAGCTGGTGGAGCAGGTGCTTCATGATGAGGGCAGCCGCATAAGGGCGATGTTCTTCATGATCCCTGCTCCGAAACCCGTAAAATACAGCGACATTTTCATCTGCAAGGGGGGAGAGGGCTCTTCCCTGGTGCTCTGCGCAACGATCGATGAGGATGAAGAAGAAAAGGATTATACTTCGCAGACCCTGTTTTCAACAAGCATCGGGATCAGCGGAATGTGCTTGATCCTTTTGATCCTCTGTGCCCTGGTATTCCGGCAGCTCAGTGCCCTCACGCCGATACGGCGGTCGCTGGAAGCCGCCATCAGAGGGAAAGAAGCGGAAAACCAGAAGGCTATCCTCAAAGCGATAAGGCGTTCCGAGACATCGGAACTTACGGATCTGCTGGAGAGTTTCCAGTTGATGTCGGAAAGCAGCCGGATCTATCAGTCCAGCGTGAGTTCGATCATGGAGCTGTATGATCCGATCCTTCCGAAGGCGGTCCTTGACTGGTTCGGAAAAGCTGACATAAGGGATATTTCTCCCGGAGATGAGGCGGTCGTCAGCGGGACAGCCCTGTTGCTTTCCATGGAAGACGCCCCGGGGAAAGGAGTCCCGTTTCCTGTGAGGAACCAGCTGATCGCCGGAGCGGCGGATGCGGTGCTGAAATGCGGAGGGATCATAACAATTCTGGGATACAGACATATTGCAGCGATGTTTCCGGAAAGCACGGAACAGGCCATCGAAGCAGCCGGAATGGTTCTGTCCCTTCCTGTGGAAGGATCCGGGGTCAAACGTATCCTGATGAGTGTCCACAAAGGAGTATTTCATTACTCCGTGACCGGGACAAAGGACAGCATGTCTGTCCGGATGGATCCTGGTGAATACGGACTTCTGACAGCGCTCCAGGAGCTCCAGAAGGAGAAAAAACTGGGACCTCTCTGCACAGAACCGGCAGCGGAGGGAAGCCGGGAAACAAGGCGGCTCTGGATCCTTCCGGATGGCATCCGTATTTTTGAACTGCTCATCGGAAGCAGCCGGGATACAGACTTGAAGCGGGAGACCCGGGAGGTGTTTGAAGCTTCCGTAGAATCTTTTGATAAAGGAAATTATCAGGATGCTTCATCCGGCTTTCTGTCGGTGCTCCGGGTGAACCGGAGGGATACGGCGGCAGCCTACTATCTGGAACTTTGCGAGGAGAAGGAACGTGTTTGATCCGAACAGGCAGTTTGCGGGAGACAGGGTGTTTAAGGGGGATTCAGACTATCTGGAAGCCCTCTTTGTCCTCATGGACCTTAAGCTCTTCGGCGGGGCATCTCCGCGGCTCAGGTACCGGGGCCTTTCTGACGGCCAGAAGGCAGAAATCTGGGAGGAAATGATCTCCTCGAGAACGGAGACATCCCTGAAAGCAGGATTCATCCCCGCCCTGGAGAATGCAGCCATACGTGCGGGAGGCCCTCCGGTACTGAGAATGTGTCTGGCATATCTCCTCCGGATCGCCCTGGAGCCGGGATATGAATTTGACGCCGCCAGAGAGCTGGGAAAAGAAAGCCTTTCCCTCGCGGACCTGTTCCGTCTCTTTGATCCCTCAGGGGAGGAAAGAGAGGCATCCGACCTGTTCCGCTCCCTGCAAAATGCCCGGGAAAGCCTCGAGCTTTTGTTTCCGCAGCTTCGTAAGAGGGATATGATCAATGGGCTGACGCCCGTGATGGATGAACGGCTCTGCGCGATCCTGACGGGAAACGCGGAGCAGGAGCGGCTGCCTCTTGAAATGAGGCGGCTTTCCGGCGGAGAGAACGCTGACGCGGCTGATGTACACACCATTGATCTATTGCGCCGGCGGGAAGCCGATATGCCTCCTGAACTCGTAGTGCTCTGGGGCCCTGAAGGCTCGGGAAAAGAAAACGCGGTCAGAGAAGCGGCGGAAGCTGCAGGGAAAAAAGCTGTCCTCCTGCCTCTTAAGGAACCGGGCCCGGGAGAGGAGGATCCGGATTATCCCATGTATCCGGACGTGCTGATGCTTCTCCGTGAGTGCGTTCTTACCGGCAGTGTACCGGTGATCTCCGGACTGGAAAAACTGCCCGCCCGAAAGCTCCGCCGTTTTTCAGAAAAGCTGAGGGAGAAGGCCCTGCCTTATTTTCATACGGTCTATCTCCTCAAAGATACGGAAGAAATCCCGGATGATTTTCCGGAGGCTTTTTATTACAGAATGCCTGAGCTCAGGACTGCGGACCGGATCCGCCTCTGGACGGAACAGCCCGGACTGGAGGAGGTTCCTGAAGAAAGCCTCACAGCGCTGGCCAATACCTTCGCCCTGACTGCGGGACAGATCAAAAAAGCGGCTCTCCAGGCAGTGCGGCTTTCGGGACCGGAGCATCCGGTCACGGAAGACCTTCTCTATCAGGTGTGCTATGCCCTCCTGGGTCATCCTCTCAGGCAGCATACGCAAAGGATCCGTTCGCCCTTTACGTGGGATGACCTCAAAATGGCACCGGCGGACAAGGCGCTTCTTATGGACCTGTGCCGATCGGTGCGGAACAGGCATATCGTCATGCAGGAGTGGGGCTTCGAGCGGAAGGTTCCTTACGGCTCCGGCATCACCGGACTTTTTTCAGGCCCCCCCGGCACCGGGAAGACCATGGCGGCTCAGGTCATCGCCAACGAGCTGCACATGGAGCTTTACAAGATCGACCTGTCCCAGCTGATCGACAAATATGTGGGCGAAACGGAAAAGAACATCCGGCGGGTCTTTGACGAAGCAAAGAAAAGCAACAGCGTGCTGTTTTTCGATGAAGCGGACGCGATCTTCAACAAGCGCCTGGAGGCGGGCAATTCCAATGAGCGCTTCGCGAACATCGAATCTTCCCTTCTTCTGCAGTGCATTGAAGAATATGAGGGCGTGGCCCTTCTGGCAACCAACAATATGGCAGCCATCGATGCCGCCTTCCTCCGCCGGTTCCGCTATTACCTTTCGTTCAAGGAACCGGACGAAGCGATCAGGCGGGAGATCTGGAGTTCCGTGTTCCCGAAGAGCGCTCCGTTAAAGGACGAAGTAGACTTCGGAGAGCTGGCCCATATTTTCAGCTTTACCGGTGCCATCATTAAAAATGTGGCGCTGCAGGCAGCTTATCTGGCAGCTGACAGAGGCAGTGCCATCGGCCTTTTGGAGATCATGGTCGCAGTGCGAAGAGAGCTGGAGAAAAACCATCGCATGCTGACCAGGGAGGAAATGGGCAGCCTCGGTTACCTGTTCCCCGAGGTCAATGCATGGAACAGGGAAACGAAGCGTTTATAAGGGGGACTGGATCATGGCCTACTTAAAAGACGCCTATGAAGACAGCGAAAAACGAGGCAACATAAAACGGACGGCGTAAGGAGCAGCGGAACTTAAGGCAGGAGGACAGGATGCAGGCAGACCTGCTGGAAAAGAAACGGTTCGCGGAAGAGGAGAGCCGGACGAAAACCAAACGTGCTGCAGGAAAAGTCCGGGACGAAGGAAGAACGGACAGCCACGCGGCTCTGTTTGAGGACCGTACGGAAGAAGAGACTGCCTCCGCCGAAGCGAAGGAAAAGGTGCTGCGGGAGATAGAAGCCTTTCTGTTCCGGCATTCCGCGGGAGAAAAAAAGAGTGTCCTGGAAAAGCGAAGATCACTTGCGGAGTGGTTCCGGGGCAGAACACTCCCGGACAGGCTCCTTGTCTGTTACATGATCGAAAAAGGACGGACCGGAGCAGTTACGGACAGC
>CACZQU010000586.1 GCA_902783305.1 uncultured Lachnospiraceae bacterium
AAAATGCAGGATATGCGGGTGTTTTGGAGATGATGATTGACAGACGGCGGGAGTAACCAGCAATACCAGATGTCATAACACCGGATGCATTGGGATATAATCTTGTTTTGCGTCACCTTGAAACCGGAAGATGATTTTTTTGTTTTTTATATGGACTCCATTATTGATGCGTTCAATGTGACAGCGGTCGGAACCATGCGCGTCATGAAAGCGTTCTGCCCGATTCTGAAAAAGAGTATGGATACTGCCCTGATCATTAACATCAGTTCGGAAGCAGGAAGCATCGAAAGATGTTACCGGTCGAACCACCTGGATTATGCCATGTCAAAAGCGTCCATCAATATGGGAACCACGACTTACCACAACTCGGCAAAGGATGATCCAAAGATCAATATCTTCTGTGGACATCCGGGCTGGATCAGGACAAACGGAAGGGCGGACAATCCGGCTCCGTTGTCTTCTTACGAAGCGGCGGGGATTCTGAAACGGCTTTTTGAAGGCGTCCTTGTCGTTTTATCTGGAATGAGCAGTATAGAACAGATGGATGACAATCTTTCCTATATGAAAGATTTTTACGGACTGAATGAGATGCAGGAGGGATTGATTGCCGCAGCAAGAGAAGCTCTTGCGAAGATTCCGATGGTTCCATGTACAACCTGTAATTATTGCGCCAAGGTATGCCCTATGGAGATTGGAATCTCCGGGACGTTTACGGCTAAGAACATCTACATGCTTTACGGCAATCTGGAAAAAGCAAAAAATGAAGAGGGATGGCTTGTCGGGAAACACGGCCGCAGGCAGGCATTCGAGTGCATCAGGTGCGGTGCCTGTGAAGCAGCATGTCCGCAGCACATTCAGATCAGACAGGAACTTGCGGACGCAGCCAGACTTTTCGGCCAGATTTGAAGGGAACATTGCCTGAGTTCATGCAGAAAAGAATGAAACACAGACGCAGATCCGGGGGGGATGCGGATATGAAGAACATACTGATTTACGGGGATTCCAATACCTGGGGTTATGATTATACCCGCTATATACCGGAAGCAGATGTCTGTCAGCGTATGGCAGAAGCTGAACGGTGGCCGGGCCTTGTCAGAAATATCCTTGGCCCGGACTACATCATTATTGAAAATGCAATGAATGGGCGCACAGTGGTGTGGGACGATCCGTATTTTCCTGACCGAAATGGACTGAAGGGACTAAGGGCGGCTCTGGATACCAATGCTCCGCTGGATCTGGTTGTGCTTCATCTGGGGTGCAATGAATTGAAGAATTATTTCAACCTGAATGCCGGGATGATTGCTTATGGGATGGAAAAGCTGGTACGGGAATGTATGATCTCCTATTACAGGTATCCTGTACCGAAGATACTGCTGATTGCACCGGCTCCGACACATCCGGATATCGGCAGACTGAGAAGCGCAGCCCGTTTCGGGGATGACGCCTACAAAAAGAGCCTGGAGCTGGGCAGGTATTATCGTCAGGTCGCAGAGCGCTGCGGCTGCGGGTTTATCGACTGTGGTGAGCTGGATTTTGAGATCAATCCGGTGGATGGACTGCATTATTCCAAAGCGGATCATGCAAAGCTTGGGCCGGTCGCAGCAGCATGGATTCGACAGATGCTGGAATGACAGGTTAAAAATAGAGAGAAGCGTTTATTTACCTGATGGAGGAACACATGAAACAGAAAAAGCCGCTTGTGAGGTATCTATTTACCGCTGATCCGTCCGCGCACGTTTTCGATGACAGGAATTATATCTATGTCAGTGATTTTCTGTGCCCTGACATATGGCAGAGTGTTTACAGTCCCATTTTCGTCATGATTCCGTCAGCGTTGACACCCGGATGCGTCAGGTACAGCCTGCAGATCTGATCTGACAGATCGGTGCTGATATGAATCGCTCTGGCAATCTCATCAACAGATTTTCCCTTGTCAACATACTGCATGGTCCGTTCGATGATCCGTTTCAGTTCAGCCTCCTTTGGCGTTGCCGGTACAGGTTTTGTATGTGGGATATCAATACGCTTCATTTCCTGTATATGTCCATTATCGCTGACAGTAAGCAGTGCCAGCGTAATCTCCTGATTGAGTCTTCTTGACCCGCAGCTTCCGGGATTGAGGAAAACCGTTTCATGCGTTTTCTTCTGGTCATATCTGTGAGAGTGTCCGTATACTACCAGATCATAT
>CACZQU010000587.1 GCA_902783305.1 uncultured Lachnospiraceae bacterium
CCGATTATCATGGAGGCTTGATAAACCGGGGCGGGCGTCAGATCAGGATGCCGCTGTACAAAAACCCGGAAGCGGAAACAAGAAGCAGGTGGACAGTTATGGATGAGATTAATGAGAAAATCCGGGATTTACTGGATGCGATTTATCGGACGGATATCTATCAGGATTATAAGGAGCAGGAAAAGCTGCTCTTCGAGCAGCCGGAGCTGTGTGAGCGGCTGAAAAAATTCCGGGGAGACAATTTCAGGCTTCAGAACCAGTCTGGTCTGTGGGATTCTTTTCATCCTGAACTTCTGCACAGCGAGCTGACCGAGGAGGCGGCTGCGATGTACCAGGAGTCCAGGACTCTTCGCAGTCATGAAGTCTGCAATGCGTATCTGGACGCGGAGCTGGCATTGTGCAAGCTCCTTCAGAGGATTGCCTGCCAGATCTGTGACGGTATTGACATCGATGTTCCTCAGATCTGAATCAGACCATTCGAAGAGGAACCGGCTCTTTACAGGGGTTGGTTTGAACAGCATCCGTTTACAGAGGAGAGAAATGTTACGGTTCACGGCCTGACCTTCCCCGCGCGTGGCTTTACGGTTCATCCATGGATAGCAACAGAGGAATTTCGAAGCCGTTTATCGGTAATGTGCAAAATACTGAAGAAAAGTCAGAAATTAACTATCATAAGGCAATGTTCACCATTTACCAGTACAGATTACTGAAAAATCAGAACGGCAGACGTAAGACGATTATCGTGCAAAATGACTCCTGCGGATTTTTCCGCGATTTGCGCTCCCGCATTCCTGGAGTCACAGGGGGTTGGTGAACAGTGCCTGAACTAAGGAGTAAGCCATGTCGATGAGAAATACCCTATGGAAAGCCGGCCTTGCGCTGGCAGGTGCGGCGTTCAGGGTGGCATTCTATGCCGCGGTGGCAGTGCTCATATTCTGGATCATGAAATACTCGTACCAGTTTGGATATGATGTGTTTAACCAGCAGCCGATGAGTCCCGGGGACGGACAGATTGTCACGATTGTGGTTCCTCAGGGAGCTGATGACCAGGCCATCGGAGGCATTCTTGAAGCGAAGGGACTGATCGGAAACAAATATGTATTTTTCGTCCAACAGTTCCTGTCCGGCTATCGGGGGAAACTGGAGCCGGGAACCTATCAGCTGAGTACTGCTTATACCCCGACCAGAATCATGGGGATTCTTTCCGGCGAGGAGGCTTCGCCGTGACCCGGGAAGAGAGGCTGGAGGTTTTTCTGGATTCCTTTCTCCCCGGAAATACCGGATTTCTGGCAGAGCTGGAGCAAAAAGCCCTTGCAGCTGACATTCCTGTTATCCGTCCCCAGACCCAGAGCTTTCTGCGTACATTGCTGGCAGCGGCAAAGCCTCAAAAGATTCTGGAGATCGGGACGGCTGTGGGATTCTCTGCACTGCTGATGTGTGAGTACGGACCTTCCGGGACGCTTGTCACGACCATCGAAATCGATGAAGAACGGGTCCGTAAAGCCCGCAGCAACATCGAAGCAGCGGGCAGGCAGAGCCAGATCAGAGTCATTCCGGGAGATGCGGACACGGTGCTGCCCATGCTGATCGTTGAAAAGGAGAGGATGAAGGAGGACGGGTTCGACCTTGTCTTTATGGATGCTGCGAAAGGGCAGTATATCCATTGGCTGCCGGATGTGCTGAGGCTTATGCATGCCGGCAGCATTCTTGTTTCTGACAACTGTCTGCAGCAGATGGAGCTGATAGAGTCGCATTTTGCCGTCCGGCGGAGAGACCGGACGATCTATCACAGAATGAGGGAATATCTTTTTGCCCTGACCCATGAGCCACAGCTTCAGACCTGTATTCTCCCGGCGGGAGACGGAATCGCGTTCAGCGTGAAGCGCAAAGAGGAGGAGAGCATTGGGTAAAGCAGAGCTTTTGGTGCCGGCAAGCAGCCTTGAGGTGCTGAAGATTGCTGTGAGGTATGGAGCTGATGCCGTCTATATCGGCGGTCAGGCATACGGGCTTAGAGCAAAAGCCAGAAATTTTTCCGGGGAGGAGATGAGCGAGGGGATCCGATTTGCTCATGAAAGAGGCGTGAAGGTCTATGTTACCGTCAACATTATCGCTCACAATGATGATCTGCCCGGAGTGGAGGAATATCTGAAGGAGCTTGAGGTGCGGAAGCCGGATGCCCTCATTATTGCCGATCCGGGAGTATTTTCGCTGGCGAGGAGGATCTGTCCCCGGATCCCGGTACACATCAGCACCCAGGCAAACAATACAAATTATGAGACTGCCCGGTTCTGGCAGGAACTGGGGGCTTCCCGTATTGTGACGGCCAGGGAGCTTTCCCTGGCTGAGATTGCTTTGCTGAGGGAAAAACTTTCTACCCGGATGGAAATAGAGACCTTTGTCCACGGTGCGATGTGCATATCGTATTCCGGACGTTGTCTTCTCAGTTCATTTATGGCAGGAAGAGATGCCAACCGGGGAGAATGTACCCATCCCTGCCGCTGGAAATATGCAGTGGCAGAGGAAACCAGGCCGGGAGAGTACATGCCGGTCTATGAAAATGAGAGAGGGACGTTCCTGTTTCATTCCAGGGATCTGTGTATGATCGATCATATGGAAGAGCTGCTCGCCGCAGGGATCGACAGCTTCAAAATTGAAGGACGGATGAAGAGCGCACTGTATGTGGCCAGCGTGACCCGGGCTTACCGTATCGCGATGGATGAATGCGGGAGGGATCCTCTGCTCTACCGTTCCCGTCTCTCCTGGTATCGGCAGCAGGTGTCGGAATGTACTCACCGGCCTTTTACCACCGGGTTCTTTTTCGGGAAACCGGACAAAGAGGCTCAGGTCTACGGGAACCCGGCGGACGAGGTTTCGGGCTACGAAAAAGAGGCGGTTTACCTTGGATTTGCCGAGAAGATCAAAAAAGACGGGAGCTTTTGCCTGACCCAGCGAAATAAGTTCAGGACCGGAGAGGAAATCGAAGTGATGAAACCGGATGGCAGGGATCTTACCGCAAGAGTGATCCGGATCACAGGTGAAGACGGAAATGATAAGGAAAGTGCACCCCATGCCAAAGAGAAACTGATCGTGAAGCTGGACAAGCCGGTGGAACCCTATGATATTCTCAGAAGACGTGAAGCAGGGACAGGTGCTTGCTGAGATCTGACGGAACGGGCCACAGGAGGAGGAGCGATTTGAAACAGAAAGTGGAAGAGCTGCTCAGCGGCAAATTTGATTATGAGCTGCCGGAGATGATTTTCTCAGAGGAACGGATCACGGCAGGAATCCGGGCGGGAGAGACGATGAAGGGCACACTGGTGCTCCGGAGCGGGGATGGGAGGATCTTCCGCGGCTTTGTTACCTCCTCGAGCAGGAGGCTGGTACCTGGCATCTCCAGGTTTCAAGGCTCCGAAATTCGCTTTACTTACGGGATTGACGCAGCAGGTCTGCTTCCGGGAGAGCATTTTGAGGGGACATTGACCTTCACTACCAGTATCGGCGAATATCAGGTTCCTTTTGAAGTCCATACGGACAGTAATGAGATCCGCAATTCCTCGGGTGAGCTGATGAGCCTGGAGGAATTCACCCAGATGGCGAAAAATGATTTCAGAGAGGCCTTCAAGGTGTTTAACTCCGAGGAATTCTCCCGGATCACTCAAGGAAAGGGAAACCGGATTGAGGCTTTGTGCCGGGGCTTTTCCATGCAGCCTGTTACCTATCAGCACCTGGAGGAATTTCTGATCTCCGCAGGTCAGAAGGAAAAGGTGACGTTATCCCAGGACGGACAGGGAGAGGAATTTTATCTTCTGACGGAATCCCGGAGTGAGTCCTTTACCATACACAGGAGCGGATGGGGACACCTGCGCCTGGAGATCACCTCTGTGGGAGGCTTTGCGGAAGTCATGCGGAAGGTGGTTACGGACGAGGATTTCATTGGCACCCGCTATGATGTGGAATATCTGCTCCACGCGGATAAGGTTTCCAAGGGGAGATCCTACGGCCAGATCATTGTGCAAAGCCCTTACCAGAAGCTGGTTTTTCCTATTGTAGCTTCCTCCGGTCCCCGATCAGACGTAGATCTGGCTGCGATGGAAAAAAAGATCCGCCTTTCCATGGAGAGGGGAGTTCTGGATTATCTTTGCAGAAAGAAAACCTTCAGTGAGATGGCTGAAAATGCCAGAAAGGACTTTTTGCAGCTGGAAAGCTCCGGATCCTGGTTTCCGGAATATCAGATGTTTGAGGTCTGGCTTCTTACACAGGAAGGAAAAAAGGATCAGGGATCGGCAATTCTGAAAAACTATCTCAACAAGTCATACCGGAAAGAAGAAATGACCCTGGCCGGAACTTTTCTTTACCTTTCCCTGGAGACAGGCCTGGTAAATGACCGCTCCCAGGTTCTCTCAAGGCTTCAGAACCTGTATATGCAGCAGGGGGACAGCTTTTTGCTACTGTATTATCTGCTGAAGCTGGATCCGGAGCTGGAATCCTCTGCCTCACGGTCTCTTGCCAGGATGGAGGAGCTGTATGAAAGGGGATGCTGCAGTCCCTTCCTTTACCATATGGCCTGGAAAACCGTATGTGATGATGTCAACGAGCTCAGACA
>CACZQU010000588.1 GCA_902783305.1 uncultured Lachnospiraceae bacterium
CTGGCGGTCAGGGAACCGACACCGTTCTTGTCCTCGGCGCCGGCTTCCAGGGAAATCCCGGCACTCTCCAGCCAGGAGATGTCAACAGGAGCCATCATGCCAAGCATAGCCTTGGCGGAATCCTCTGCGGTCAGCTTCAGGCCGAGGGAAACACCGGCAGGCAATTTGAACTCTTCATCCTTAGCCTGCTCCAGAGTTTCCTTAAGGTTGCTGTTCAGGACTTCAGAGATGGAAGAGGCAGCCAGCACGGGTGTGGTGAGGGATGCCGCGGCCAGAGAAACAACGCTGGCAAAAACGGCGAGTTTCTTGTTCATCATACAAAACCTCCTTACATATAGGGAAAACAGTGGATAAACAAATAGATTCGTAAGCTGACAGATCAGAGACGCCTTTTTTGAAGAGATGCTGCAGACAGCCAGAATACGAATCTTTCCGACATTATAGCAGAAACGATGTTTGAAAGCAAGAGAAGGCATAGCGTTAAGAAGGGAAACATGCTATAATTACTATTCGCGGATTAACCGTAAAGCCACGCGCTGTTTTACTCGTGGCTGGACAAGGAGCCGGTCACACCGGGAAAGTTCAGGACAGAGAAACACCCGACAGGGGAGCTGCCGGGTGTTTCGAGGGGAGTATAAATATAAAATAAGGGGTTCTGTAAAAGGAATAATTGAAGGGAAAATTCCTTTTACAGCCTGATTATAATATAAACCCGATGGAATTGCAACTTATTTTTTAGATTGAATGGGAGGTTTTGTGGACAGTAACTGACGTCGGCTGACGAGCATGCGGTACAGGCGGATTCAGACCGGCAGGATTACAGGGTTATTGAATTACAGTGCCTGAATCCCATGAATGGAGACAGCCCTTCATTCGGGAGGGGAACGGGAAAGGATTGTGCATATGAAAGAATTATACCGGCTGATTGCTCCCTGTCATTTCGGGCTGGAGGCAGTATTGAAACGGGAAATACTGGATCTGGGTTATGAGATCTGCAAGGTAGAGGACGGAAAGGTGACTTTCTGGGGAGATGCCCAGGCGATTGCCGACGCCAATATCTTTTTGCGCACGACGGAGAGAATCCTTCTGGAAGCGGGAGAAGTAAAGGCGGAGACTTTTGACGAGCTTTTTGAAGCGACGAAGGCGATTCCCTGGGAAAACTATATTCCTGCCAACGGAAAATTCTGGGTGACCAAGGCAAATTCAGTGAAAAGCAAGCTCTTCAGTCCTTCCGATATCCAGTCCGTCATGAAAAAAGCGATTGTGGAGCGGCTCAAAACCGTATATGGCATCTCCTGGTTTCCTGAGGACGGGCCGTCTTATCCCATCCGGGTGGCCTTTATGAAGGACGTGGCGACAATAGGGATTGATACTTCCGGAGAATCGCTTCATAAGCGCGGTTACCGCCGGATGACGGTGAAGGCGCCGATTACGGAAACTCTTGCCAGTGCCCTTATTCTCCTGACGCCCTGGAGCCGGAGCCGCATACTGGTGGATCCGTTCTGCGGCAGCGGGACCTTTCCTATCGAGGCGGCGATGATGGCAGCGGGACTTGCGCCGGGAAGAAACCGGGATTTCACGGCGAAGGCCTGGGCAAATCTTGTCCCGGAAACCTGCTGGAATGCGGCTGAGGAGGAAGCCGATGACAGAGCCTGCCTGGATATTCAGACGGATATCCAGGGATATGACATCGATGAAAACGCGGTCAAAGCGGCAAGGGCAAATGCTTCCATGGCGGGAGTCGGTCATCTGATTCATTTCCAGAGAAGAGAACTGAAGAACCTTAGTCATTCCAGACCATATGGTTTTCTGATCTGTAATCCGCCTTATGGCGAACGGCTGGAGGAGAAAGCGGCGCTTCCTGCTCTGTACTCGGAACTGGGAAAACGCTTTGAAGCCCTTGACAAATGGTCGATGTATCTGATAACCTCCTATGAGGATGCCCAGAAGTACATCGGGCGGAAAGCGGATAAAAACCGTAAGATTTATAATGGCATGATGAAGACGTATTTTTACCAGTATCCGGGGCCCAAACCGCCGGCAAAAGGCGGCGCTGCTCAGCCCTTCACTTCCCGTCATCCTCAATCCATGCCTTGAACGTTTCTTCCTGATGTGCAGGGCTGAATCATAACCGACAGACAGACTCCGCAGGGAGGATCTATCTTCAGGTGCGAAAGGAGACCAGGAGGCAGAGATGAAGCAGGTGATATTTGCGACGGAAAATCCGGGGAAGCTGAGAGAAATCCGGGAGATTCTTGCAGATTGCGGCTTTGAGGTTCTTTCGATGAAGGAAGCCGGTATTTCGGCGGATATCGTGGAGGACGGAAAAACCTTTGAAGAGAACGCGGTGATCAAAGCGACGCAGGTATGCAGGCTTTGCGGGCAGATCGTCCTGGCCGATGATTCCGGACTGGAAATTGATTATCTGAATAAAGAGCCTGGAGTGTATTCTGCCAGATATCTTGGGAAAGATACGGACTACCACACCAAGAACCACCATCTGATCCGGAGACTGTCCGGGGTTCCGGATGAACAAAGGACAGCCAGGTTTGTCTGTGCGGTTGCTGCGGCCTTTCCGGACGGGAGGGTGGAAACGGTAAGGGCGGCAATGGAAGGACGGATCGGATACGAAGAGAAGGGAGAGAACGGATTTGGGTATGACCCGATTTTTTATCTTCCGGAATATGGATGTACCTCCGCTGAGCTTACGCCTGAGGAAAAGAACCGGATCAGCCACAGAGGGAAAGCTCTTCGAATGATAAAAAAAGCGTTGACAAGTGGAAAATAATCATCTATAATAACTTTCGCGTCAAGGAAAGACCGTCTGCCCTGGAGGTTGGACAGGGATGTTCAGGATGATTTTCCCGGCAGAGTTTTTGTTCGTGTGTCGTGTAAACGTTTCAATTGAAAATTTCATAACAGACAGATTGAAATTTTTACAGCGGGGTGTGGCTCAGTTTGGCTAGAGCGCCTGGTTTGGGACCAGGAGGCCGCAAGTTCGAATCTTGTCACCCCGAC
>CACZQU010000589.1 GCA_902783305.1 uncultured Lachnospiraceae bacterium
AGACAAACGGTTTCATGAAACGGAAGTTTACACCGAAGATCGCAGGCTCAGTGATACCAAGGGAAGCAGAAAGGGAAGACGGCAGAGCGACTGCTTTTGTCTTGCCGTTTTTCGCTTTGATCGCAACCGCGAGGCAGGCGCCGAACTGTGCAAAGTTGGCAGCGGAGGCAATCGGCATCCAGATGTTCTTCCCGCCTTCCACGGAAAGCATGCCGGCCTCGATGACATTGTACATATGGTGCAGACCCATGACGACGGTAAAGGGATAAAGAGCGCCCATGACCAGGGAGCCAATGCCGTGTCCGACCGTGATCAGCACCTGAGCGCCCTGGAGCACCCAGTTTTCAAGCTGCGCGAAAACCGGACCGATAATGGTAAAGGTGACAAAGCAGGTCACCAGAACCGTAGTAAGCGGGGTAACGAAAAGATCGATCATTTCCGGTACATGCTTATGCAGCCATTTTTCCAGCATACACATCAGGTACACCGCCAGAATCACCGGAATGACGTGCCCCTGGTAGCCAACCTGGCGGACATTAAAGCAAAGAAGACGCCAGACCGGGATGTCGGAGGAAGCCATACTGGCTGCAGCCCAGGCATTGATCAGGTTTGAGTGAATCATGCAAAGGCCGACCACCGCGCCAAGGAAAATATTTCCTCCGAATACTCTGGCAGCGGAAATCGCAACGATGACAGGAAGGAAAGCAAACGCGGTATTGGAAACCATATCCAGGAATCCATACCAGTCACTTTGGGAAAAGCTGGGAATCGCTTTACCAAGAGCTTCCACGAGACCCATCATCAAACCGGAAGCTACGATGGCGGGAAGGATCGGAACAAAGACATCTCCCGGCGTCTTCAGAAGCCGTTTCCAAAGCGGGGCCCTTGCCGCTGCAGCAGCCTTGACATCCGCCTTCGTTGCCGCTGTAAGCCCGGTGACGGCAAGAAACTCATCATATACTTTGTTTACCGTACCGGTGCCAATGATAAGCTGGAGCTGTCCATTGGACTCAAACATTCCTTTTACGCCATCCACCTCTTCCAGGGCGGCCTTGTTGATCTTACTGTTATCGGCAATGACAAGCCTGAGCCTTGTTGCGCAATGAGCAGCGCTGACGATGTTTTCTTTCCCGCCAAGATTACTGAAGATCTCCTCCGCGCATTTTCTGTAATCAAGTGCCATAAACAGCTCCTTTCCGGTCATTTATTTACCTTGTCAGACTACGACATAGCGGCATAGCTGCACGAAACAATCCATTCTTCCCATTCCCTCTTTGGCAAAGTCTCCAAATTACATTTTAGAAGAAAATATTTTTTCATGCAATGTTCAAATTATACCCATAATGTTGTCATTTGTAAATTGTAAATATTCCATAATTTTGTTTCATATATTTTGGCAATAATTCACAATTTCAAGGATCCGTCATCCGGTTTTCCGTCCCTTCCCGAAAGCCTGAAGCATTGATTTCCTTACTGTCCTCACAGAACACGTACTGTCAGAATCGCCATATTCGACTGGTGGCCTTCACTGTCCATCAGGTAAAAGGTCAGTTCATAGCTTCCCGGCACATCCATGTTTAATCCTTCCGTACCATAAATCTGGATGCGGGTAAAGAGGAAATCCTGCTCGTCCGTGTCATCCTCTATACGGTCGACAAAAGAAACCGGGTTGAATTCCGTCCCGTGAAGAACCTCCGTATAGTAATCTGTCAGATACAGCCGGGGGGACAAAGGGCTCAGCTCACTGATTTTGGCCTCTTCCTTCTGTCTGGCAGCCTCCTTGGCGGCCGCAGTCTCAGGGCTGTCCTGCGCGGGAACAGGCTCCGGATCGGTAAATGTCTCTTCTTCCTGGTGCCCCGCTGTCATCGTTTCCCCCTCCGACATCCGGACGGTATAAGACCCCACATTGCCATGCCGGTCCTGCGCCTGATAAGTAACCTCCGTTATCCCTTCCTCGCCGCCGTCCGCAACATTTGCCACGATCAGAGTGGAAGAAACGTCACCGTCCCTGTCGTCGATCGCACTCACGCCCTCCAGGAGCTGATCCTGGGGCATTCCCTGCGTATATCCTATGTCTTTGCGTGACACAATGATCGCAGGCGCATGCGTATCCGCCTGAAAGAACATCAGATATACCAGGCCGAAGACGGCCGCGAAGACAGCAGTAAGCAGTGCAGCGACTAAACCTTTCATATTTTCCACTCCTTCTTTCTTTTTACCGCATCACATATTATTGATACATACGGCCGCACTGCTCTGGCGTAGTGCGGCCGGTGCAGGTAATCCTTAGGAACCGTCTCAAAATAACTTCCCTTTTTTCGGTCTTTTTTCCTTTCTGA
>CACZQU010000590.1 GCA_902783305.1 uncultured Lachnospiraceae bacterium
ATGAAGGCTTACGTTTCCCGTGTGATCCGGCCGGAGGAATATGCTTCCATGACAAAGGAGGAATTATATTCTGTTATCACGGAAGGCTTGTATGTCAACGAAGCTGTTTCCGACGGGAGGTATATCTCCCGGAAAAAAGCGGAATACCTGGAGCGGGCGGTCTATGTATGTCCGTACTGCGGACTGTCGGCTCATCATAGCAGCCGGGATGAGATCGAATGTCTGTCCTGCCACAGAAGGATCCGTTATGGGGAGGATAAGCAGCTGGAGGGCATTGGCTTTGATTCTCCTTTCTCCTTCGTCAATGACTGGTATGAATATCAGAAAAGCTTTGTCAATAAGCTGGATGTGATGAAGTACCGTAAAGAGGCCATGTTCCATGACCAGGCAGATATGTATGAGGTTCTTATCTATAAACGGAAGATCCTGCTGCAAAAAGGCGCACCGGTCAGTCTGTACGGAGACCGGATCACAGCCGGCGAAGAAACATTCCCCTTTGAGGAGCTCTCGGGAGCGGCCGTTCTGGGCCGTAACAAGCTGAATATTTATTATCGGAAAAGGATCATTCAGTTTAAGGGGGGGAAGAGATTTAACGCGTTGAAATATGTGAATATTTTTTACAGATACAGAAATCTGACGGGAGGAAGCGAAAATGGAGAATTTCTGGGACTATAGAGTGTGGGGGGGCGTCAATCTGCTTGCGGTGCTGCTGATCACGCTGCTCCTGGCAAACATATTAAGGAAAGGGATCCGCTTTCTGCAGGCTTCCCTCATCCCGACTTCTGTGCTGGGCGGCCTCCTGCTGCTCGTGATCGCCGGGTGTTACCGTCTTTGCACGGGCGAAATAATGTTTGATACGGTCTTTTTTGGCGGAAACGGCAGTGCCAATCTGGAAATCGTTACCTATCATACACTCGCTCTTGGGTTCATCGGGACTGCCTTTAAATCGGCTCAGGGAAAGCTGTCCCCCAAAAGGGCCAAAGAGATTTTCAACACAGGCGTTACGACTGTCTCCACCTATCTGCTGCAGGGAATCACCGGGCTCGCTGTCTCCATTCCGGGAGCCCTTATCATCAAGGGCTTTTTTCCCGCCGCGGGAGTTCTCCTCCCGTTCGGCTATGGCCAGGGAACGGGCCAGGCACTGAATTACGGCGGTATTTTTGAAAATGAATATGGCTTTTCAGGCGGAAAAAGCTTCGGCCTTTCGGTTGCCGCTCTTGGATTTCTGAGCGCCAGCATCGGAGGCGTCATCTATCTGAATATATTAAGAAAGCAGGGAAAGATCCGGATCATGAACGGCTCGGACAAAGCAATGCGGTCCGAGGAGATCCAGGGAGAGGGAGAGATCCCGATGCAGGAGAGCATAGACAAGCTGACGATCCAGATCGCGCTGGTGACGGGAGCCTATCTGGCAGCTTATCTGCTGATGGCGCTGCTGGGTTCGCTTCTGCCGGGAATGCGGTCCGTGATATTTGGATTCAATTTTCTGCTGGGGGTTCTGAGCGCTGCCCTGATCAAGGGTATACTCGGTCTGTTGAAGAAAGGACGGATCGTCAGAAAAGAGTATGTCAACAGCTTCCTGATGACACGGGTCAGCAATTTTTTCTTTGACATCATGGTGGTTGCGGGAATAGCGGCTATCCGTCTCAGCGTTCTTCAAAACTATTGGGGAATTATCCTGGTGATAGGCGCCGCCGGCCTGGTGGTCACATTTATTTACAACCATATGGTTGCCGGAATGCTCTTCCCGGAATACAGACAGGAGCAATTCCTGATGATGTATGGCATGCTGACAGGAACCGCCAGCACAGGAATCATCCTGCTGAGGGAACTGGACAGAGATTTCTGTACACCGGCATCGGATAACATGGTCTATCAGAACTTTCCGGCCATTGTCTTTGGCTTTCCCATGATGCTGCTGGCAGCTGTTGCTCCCAGGAAACCGCTGCTGACGCTCCTGCTCCTGATCGTTTTTTTTGCCTTGATGAACGTTCTGCTGTTCAGGGAAAAGGTCTGGGAGAAAATCAGGTCAGGCCGGCATAAATGAACGAAAGAGGGGACGTTTCCCGGAGCAGATTTGCTGCTCCGGGAAACGTCCCCTCTTTCATTTACGGTCAACGACAGATATGATCAGCCGCTGATCCTAAGCCTCCGGGTTTTGCTCTGACTGCATTTTTACTCACTACGAAACAGCTTCCGCTTCGTCAGTGAGTCCACATGAATTCAGGCAAACGGATTCTCCGTGGGATAGGGCAGGCTCTTGGGCTGGTTGTAGGCGATATCCTTGACACCCAGGAACTTGAAGGTCTCAAAGAGATATTTGCCGACATGGCCGAATGCCACGGCGCCGTGATGCGGATAACGCTTCTGGACCAGCACATGACGATAGAAGCGTCCCATTTCCTTGATGGCGAAAACACCGATACCGCCGAAGGAACGGGTGGGCACATCCAGGACTTCGCCTTCGGCGATGTAGGAACGCAGAACGCCCTCGGAGTCACACTGCAGGCGATAGAAGGTGATATCGCTGGCAGCGATGTCGCCCTCGAGGGTGCCGCGGGTGAAATCGGGCTCGCCGCCGTTTTCGAGCAGGCGGTGCTGGATCAGCTGGTACTTGACCGCGCGGTCGGAGCACAGCTTGCATTCCGGCG
>CACZQU010000591.1 GCA_902783305.1 uncultured Lachnospiraceae bacterium
AGCGCGGCAAGCAACAGCACAAACAATTTTTTCATGTAGATAACCTCCCCAATTATTTATCATCTCGATTCTGTTACTCAGACAGCGAAATCATCGTACGCATGATTCCGAGTCAGCTGCAGGATATGGCCATAGTCTGCAACCGCTGGCCGGGTAGCAAAAACCATCCGCTTTAAGGCGCCATATTTACTCGTCATAGGCATATAGCGCATTTAAAAGAACCTTGTAAGTCACATCCGTCTGCATCCTGAATTTCGGGTCAAAAGACGTAATGATCACATCCCCCCTTCCACATTCGATTCTCATCCCGCACGGTTGATCAATAAGATATTTTTCCCCGAAAAGCATGCCGTCCACTAACAGATGATCCTTTGCAAACCTTGCAAAGGTATGATATTTTGCATTGCCATTGTTCCAGGCGGGTGACTGAAAAACAGCGCAGTTTCGATATAGCGCCACGCTTTCCCGGGGCAAGCCAAAGGTCAGGTCACATGGTTCGTAAACAACGCGCAGAGCGGAACCATGGGCGTTCATAACACTTTCTCCTTTATCGGCCACGGGGTTCAGAACCGGCATTTTCCCGGCTCTGCAAGCGTATTCTCAGGATTTTTCCCATGCGATTACTCGACCACCGTTACGGATGAATGCCGATAGGTGCTCAAAACCTTTTTCTCCCAGACCGCTTCCATACTCTTCCGGGGCATCGTGCGCAATACCGGATGCCGAAAGCACAGATTCTGAATCTCCGGGAAGAATCAGCACATCAATATCCTCCGGAATTCGCTCCCGTAATTCATAATCCATCACAATTCGATACGGTATGTTATATTTCATGAAGAGTAACCGGGTATAGCCTTCTTCACTGTTACCGGTAAAACTCATTTTTAGCAGGCCGATTTTCCGCAGCCTGGTTCTTCTGCCGCAGGGGTCCTGAGAAAAATCTCCGTTTTCATTCCTGTACAGCTTAACGCCTTCCGAAAGCAACCGATTGGCTTCAGCATAACTGCTGTTTTCGCTGGCTGGCATTCCATCTCGGGGAGCCAGCGGTGAAGCCGGCACTGTTTTCATCACTGTATCCGGACCGGCGCTTCCCACTTCGACACCCAACAGATCAGACACATTCAGCGTTGCCATATCTGAGATCCGTATCGTTCCATCTGCTTTTTCAGTATAGTGGTTCACCGGATAGAAGCATTTTTCTAAAATCAGCTTGATCATGCCGTAATACGGCTGGTTCAAAGGTACTACAATTGTACCTTTGGGATAGAATCTGCCTTGAACGATAAGGTCTTCTGCCAATTCCTTGTATTCGATATCCTGTACGTCCAGTATTTTCAACAATCTGCCAAGCGAAGAAACATCTGCCTGCTGGCGCGGAATCAGATAAGCCTGTGCTGGATCTTTCTCACCGCGTTCCGTTTGTTCCCGGGCCTTCAGTACGGTATCTTTCAGGATTTCTTGACGGTTGTGTGCCATCATTTTCAGCAGTGCATAAGTGCTCAGTTGCATCTGTTGGACGATGTCACTCAGATGCCACCAGCCCCCTTCCCAGGGATCTGGACATTCCACGCAGGGAATTGTATGAGCATCCAGCTTTTCTCTGGGAATATATATGGGTGTGGCAATCAGGGCGTCCGCAGATTCCGCCAGAATTCCCGCAATGTTCTGCAGTCGTACAACTTCCTGCTGAATCGGATAACACCAGCAGTCATAAAACTCATCTGCTGTCACAACGCCGCGGATTTTATGTCGGGCCAAATCCCGGGCCATCCCTTCCGAATACCATTTCAGTTCCCGCATCTGCAGTGCACTGCATTCAGGACTGATTGGATTGGTTCCCGGCGTAATCGTCAAGCGTTCCATCCAAGGTGATTGATGATGATGATCCAGGAAAGCCTGTGGTTTGTAGTCCATCAGAATACTGTTCAGGTACTTAGTTTCATCCAGATTGACGTAAACCCCGTCTCGATTGTTGGAATGTCCGGCATAAATATGCCGCAAATGCGGAGAACAGCAGCCCTCATACGGAGTGCCCAGATATTTCTCATACCAGTCGCAAAAATCGATCTCTCCATCCGGATTGCCACAGGGAATCAGGATGATTACACATTCTCTTCGGATCTCCTGCATC
>CACZQU010000592.1 GCA_902783305.1 uncultured Lachnospiraceae bacterium
CCTGAAACCATACAAGGTACATCTTTTTGATGTCGGGACCGGGAAAAGAATACGTTGCTGATTCATCGACAGGAGGCCTGATATGATCGATCGAAATAACCGGAAGGCGTGGCTGTATCTTCTGCCGGCACTCGCTTTTCTGGTGGTTTTTATGGTTTATCCCCTTTTTGATGTCATGGTCTATTCCGTCGAAGAGGGATACAATGCTGCCGCCCAGACGTTCTGGGGATATGGCATGTACAATTTCTCCTATGTGCTGCGGGATCCATATTTTCTTCAGGCACTGAAAAACACCTTTATCCTGGTCATCATCACCGTTCCGGTCTCTACGGGACTGGCACTGCTGATTTCCCTGGGGCTGAACTCCATCGGCAGGCTGAAGGAGCTCTTTCAGACGGTTTTTTTCCTGCCCTATGTCACCAATACCCTCGCGGTAGGCCTTGTCTTTATGATCCTTTTCAAAAAAACCCCTTATACGGACGGGCTGGTCAACCTTCTTCTGAACAGGATCGGGATCAGTACCATTGACTTCCTGGAAGGCCCGTACTGGGCAAAAATGACGGTGATGTGCCTTTATACGATCTGGATCGTGCTGCCCTTCAAGATCCTGATTCTGACCAGCGCGCTCGCCTCCGTGAATCCGGATTACTACAAAGCGGCGAGGGTGGACGGAACTTCGGCCAGGCGGATCTTTATCAAAATCACGCTGCCGATGATATCTCCGATGATTTTTTACCTGGTCATCACCGGCTTTATCGGAGCCTTCAAAGCCTACAGTGATGTGGTGGCGATTTTCGGAACGGAGCTGAATGTGGCCGGAATGAACACGATCGTGGGCTACGTCTACGACATGCTTTATGGAGACGGAGGAGGCTATCCGTCCTATGCCTCGGCAGCAGCGCTGATTCTTTTTGCGGTTGTCCTGACCATCACCTGCCTGAACCTTCTGATCAGCAGAAAGAAGGTGCACTATGCGTGAAAAGGAAAATATCCGATTCGAGGTGAATCCGATGGAGAGAGAAGATTTTGATAAGATCGAGAGGGACGCAGCCCGGGCAAAAAGGATAAAGACGGCCGTGATTCATATCCTGCTCATGCTTTGGGCGTTGGTGGTGCTGTTTCCTTTTTACTGGATGATCCTGACGTCCTTAAAGAGCTATGGCGCTTATAATTCCGAATATGTGCCGAAGCTGTTTACTACGTCCCCGACCTTGATGAATTACCGGGACGCGTTCACCGCGGTTCCGCTGGCAAGGTATTTCGCCAACACCCTTCTTTTTACGGTGCTGACGACAGCGCTGATGCTGTTTGTGACGGTTCTCGCGGCGTATGCTTTTGCCCGGCTGAATTTCCGGGGAAAAAACCTGCTGTTTACTTTGTTTCTGGCGCTGATGATGATCCCGACGGAGCTGGTCATCATCACCAATTTTGTGACGATTACGGATCTGGGGATGAGAAATACCTTCAGAGGGCTGATCCTTCCTTCCGTCACTTCCGTTTTTTATATTTACCTGCTGAAGGAGAATTTCGAGCTGGTTCCGGATGAGCTGTACAAGGCGGCGAAGGTGGACGGAACCTCGGATCTGAAATATCTGTTCAAAGTGATGATTCCGATCTGCCAGCCTACGATCGTCACGATTGTGATCCTGAAGGTGATTGAGTGCTGGAATTCCTATGTATGGCCCCGCCTGATCACGGACGATGAAGCGTATTTCCTGGTTTCCAACGGAATTCAGGAAATCCGGGAAAACGGATTCGGACGGGAAAATATCCCCGCAATGATGGCGGCGGTAGTGGTCATTTCCGTACCGTTAATCATTCTGTTCCTGATTTTCCACAGGAAAATCATGGCAGGAGTTTCCAGAGGAGGGACAAAGGGATGAGAAAGAGCCTGCGTGTAAAACTCCCGTTGATTTTGGCGTGCTGTGTCACAGCGGCCTTTTCCCTCCTTCTTACCGGATGCCACGAATCCCGGGATTCGGCAGTGTTTTCGAGTCCGGAAAGATTTGATGATACAAAGCCGCTGGAGATTACGTTCTGGGCAAAAAACGATACAAACAAGGCGCAGACGAAGATTTATGAGAAAGCAATCGAAGGGTTTGAGGAGCTGTATCCGAATGTGACGGTGAACATGCGCTTATACACGGATTACGGAAAAATTTACAACGACGTCATAACCAATATTGCGACCCAGACCACGCCGGATGTCTGCATTACTTATCCGGACCATATCTGCACGTATCTGACGGGCAGCAATGTGGTGGTTCCGCTGGATGAGCTCCTTTATGATGAACGGTATGGTCTGGGAGGCAGTGAAGTCCGGTTTGCGTCTCCGTCGGCACAGGAGGTTATTCCTTATTATCTGGAGGAGGGAAAGATCGGGGAACATTATTATGCCCTGCCCTTTATGCGCTCCACGGAAGCCTGTTATGTGAACAAAACCTATGTGGAAGCGCTCGGCTATGAGCTCCCGGAAATCCTGACCTGGGACTTTGTGTGGGAAGTGTCTGAAGCGGCGATGAAAAAGGAGGCGGACGGAACCTTCTCGCTGAACGGGCAGAAGGTCATGATTCCTTTCCTTTATAAATCCACAGATAATATGATGATCCAGATGCTGAAGCAGAAGGGTGCAGGTTACTCTTCCGCGAAAGGCGAAATCGAGCTGTTTAACGACACGACAAAGGAGATTCTGTACACTGTTGCGGAGCACGCAAAGACCGGCGCTTTTTCCACCTTCAAGATTTCCAGCTATCCCGCTAATTTCCTGAATGCGGGTCAGTGCGTGTTTGCGGTGGATTCCACTGCCGGCTCCACCTGGATGGGGACGGACGCCCCTCTGATCGATATCAGCGCGGACAAGCTGGTGCGGTTTGAGACGGCGGTCAAGGTCGTTCCTCAGTATGATCCTGAGAATCCGCAGATGATTTCCCAGGGCCCGTCGATCTGTATCTTCAACAAGAAGAATCCCCAGCAGGTGCTGGCCGCGTGGCTTTTTTCCCAGTATCTGCTGACTGACGATGTGCAGATTGCCTATTCCGAAACAGAAGGATATGTCCCCGTGACCAGCAAAGCGCGGCAGACGCAGGAGTATCAGGACTATCTGGCCCGGGGCGGTGAGGACAACAACGCACACTACCAGGTCAAAATCGATGCGACAAAGCTTCTGCTGGACAATGTGGACAATACCTTTGTCACGGCGGTCTTCAATGGTTCCACTTCCCTGAGGGATGCCGCCGGACAGCTGATCGAAAACGTGACCAAATCTGTGCGCCGGAAAGCGCAGGTAGACGACAGCTTCCTGGAGGATCTCTTTGAGAGCGTGATCTCCCTGTACCATCTGGATCAGGTCGGTCAGGATACGGGCCGTTCCGAACTTGGCCCGCTTCCGGCGGCTTCGAAGGCCCTGCTGGTGATTCTTGCGGCAGCCTGGATCCTGATGGGGATTTATGTACTTGCAGGCAGGGTGAAAAGAGGAAAGGGCAGGAAATGACGAAGCGCGGAAAAACGTTCCCGTTCACGATCTGACCTTTCCCGCGCGCGGCGGAAAAACCGCCTTAAACTGATGAGAAAGCCATGTGAAGGAGGCGTTTTTATGGCTCTTGGTACCGACAAAGTCGTACATCTTTCCTTTGTGGTAAAGGATATTGAGAAGGTCGCAAAGGCCTGGCAGGAGCTGCTCGGGATAAAGGAGGCTCCCCGTATCTGGAACATTCCCGGCCCCGAAACCGCTCCGACGTATACCAATGGGGCTCTGGAGCTTTACCTGGACTGCAGGATCGAGCTGCTGGAAAGCTTTGCGAAAAAGTAAGGAGTAACGGAGCTGCTGCAGGCTCCGGCGAAAAAAGCCTTATCCCCTATGCGCTTTTGCGTATACGGGATAAGGCTTTTTTCTGCAGACTCCGTCTGCTCTGAACATCATAAGTACAGGACAACGATTACATTCCCAGTGTCTCCGAGTCCAGAAAAATGGTAAAGGGGCCGTCATTGGTCAGTGAAATTTTCATATCCGCCCCGAATTCTCCCTTCTGCACTCCCGGAACCACTGCTTCGCATCGGTCAAGGATATATTCATAGAGCCGCTCTGCTTCAGCCGGATCCCCGGCATAGGTGAATCCGGGCCGGTTCCCTCTCCGGCAGTCCGCATAGAGCGTGAACTGGGAGATAAGCAGGAGCTTTCCGCCGACGTCTGAGACCGACAGATTTGTTTTTCCGTTTTCGTCCGCAAAAATCCTCAGTCCAACCAGCTTGCGGACCATTTTATCTGCGGTCTGCTCATTATCCTCTTTTCCCACTCCGATGAAGACCAGGAGCCCCTGGCCGATTTCTCCCAGAGTTTTTCCCTCTACAGTCACTTTCGCTTCGCTTACCCGTTGAATCAGAAAACGCATCCGGGGCCTCTCATGCTTCAGCCGGTGTCACGGCAGTGATATGCGGGTTCGGTCCTTCGTACCAGTAAAGGAAGCCTTCCAGGTCAATTTTGTCGCCCACAGAGAGTTCTTTCACGGCCTTATAGACGTCCGTCGTTTTATCACACAGATAGGACTCTACGGTGAAGGTGTACGTTTCTCCGTTAAAGGAAGCATTGAAGTAAAGGTCGTCGCCGTCCTGGCCGGAACCGTCATAATTGTAAAGGAAAGCGGCATCCTCGCCGTCTGCGTCCTTGATCGCTTCCACCGTCAGGCCTTTGAACGCAACCTTACAGTTCATCTTTTCGATCAGCTCATCCTTGCCCAGAAGCTCCGCGCAGTCCTCTGCCTCGGCGATGTAACTGCCGTCCTCAAGCTCAAAAACAGCGTCGACGATCTCAACCTCGCCGGACCATTCGGACTTGTACCCGGTCACCTTGATCTTCTGGCCTTCCACCAGTTTTTCATAATCTTCTTCGGAGCATTCCATAGCATACAGAAAATATCCGCCGTCCTCGTCCTGGCTGTAGACGGTCGCGGTGTTTTCCCACCAGGACTGCTTTGCCTGGACATAGGTCTCCACTACCACTTCGCTGTCCACGTCTGCTTCCGCAAACTCCTCATAGGTCATAACCCCCTCACCCTTGTCTTCGGCAGACGCGGTGAGAGAAAGGGCGGTCGTACCGGCCAGTGCCAGCGCAAGAATCAATGCAGCATTCTTCTTCATCATTCTCCTCCTTTTTCTCAGAACAAGGAATACCTGAGTATTAACAATTCCTGTAACTGTTCAGCCAGGCTGAACCGTTACGCATCGGGCGCGGCGCTGACGCGCATTCCGGGTACGTCCGATGCCTGACAGCCAATGTTTCTGCACACTTCGCGCAGCAAGTGCCCAATGCTGACTGAATAGTAACCAATTCTTATCATATAACCATGAGAAAAAGAAAGCAAGAGAAAAAATATTCATAGTTTTCTGAGTAAAATCTTCACGTTTTTCGTAAGATATGATATAATCAGACTGTCAAAAAAAAGTGAGTCATGTGAATCAGTGAGTCCCGTTCCCATGACTCAAATGGCAATTTTTCTAAAAAAGGAGGATTTTCAAAAATGACAGGGTTACCACTGATTTTTGCATTTATCATAGCGATCGTTGTCATGATCGTGATGATATCGAAGTTCCACATCCATCCCTTTATTTCCATTATGTGCATTTCCGTGATACTGGGAATCCTTGCGGGAATTCCGATTGTCGACCAGAAGACAGCGGACGGCGCAACGGTCAGCGGACTGGCCGGTGTCATCGGCTCCGGCTTTTCCGGCACCTTCTCCAGCATCGGTATTGTCATTATCCTCGGCGCGCTGATCGGCAGCATCCTGGAGCAGACCGGAGCTGCACTGAAGCTGGCTGACATGGTCATTCACCTTGTGGGGAAAAACAATCCGGTCCTGGCCATGGAGCTGATGGGCTGGGTTGTCTCGATTCCGGTTTTCTGTGATTCCGGTTTCGTCATTCTCAACCCGATCCGCAAGGCCCTTGTCCACAGAACCGGTGTTTCTTCCGTCTCCATGACAGTGGGACTGTCGACCGGTCTTTACATTGCCCATGTGTTTATTCCTCCGACACCTGGCCCCATCGCCGCGGC
>CACZQU010000593.1 GCA_902783305.1 uncultured Lachnospiraceae bacterium
GCTCCCCGGATCCCGGAGTCAGAAAACAAGGGCTGTGAAAAAGATCTTTTTCACAGCCCTTGTTTTCTGACTCCGGGATCCGGGGAGCGCTCAGCGCAGGACAGTCAGCAGGAGTCTTTTTGTACGATAATTCATTTTGTCATTTTACGGGAAAGCTTGCATCGGCGAGAATCTTTTCTTTTATCTGCTCCACAGGCATTTCCTGGCCTGTCCATAGGCGGAATGCGGCGGCTCCCTGGTAGAGAAGCATATACATTCCGTTCATGGCAAGGCATCCGACAGAAGAGGCATCCATCATGAGCCGGGTCTGGCGCGGATTGTAAATCACGTCTGAGACGATAAGCTTGGGATGAAGCACCGACAGATCGGTAATCAATGACTGATCTGCGTCCGGGGCCATACCCACAGAGGTTGCATTGGTAAGAAGGACGCTTCTGGAAAGGGCATCCTTCAAGGCAGCTGTGTCGCCATGCTCGTGAAGCAGTACCTTGCAGGAGAGAGCAGAATTGATTGCGCACGCGAGTCTTTTCATGCGGGGAGCAAACCGGCTGTCAGGACGGAAAAAGACGTCGATTGTCTTTACACCATCCAAGGCCGCCTGGGCAATAATTGCGGTAGCGGCTCCTCCGGAGCCAAGAAGAGTGATTTCTTTTCCTATGACGTGGACACCCGCATCATACAGAGCTTCCATATAACCGACTCCATCGGTATTATGGCCGATCAGGCTGCCGTCTGCTTCACAGACTACCGTGTTGACTGCTTCTGTAAGGGCAGCAGCCGGTGTCAGGTCGTCCATGTAGTAAACTGCCTGGTTTTTGACAGGCATGGTCAGATTGAAGCCCCGGGCTCCCAGTGCCTGAAGCCCATTAATCGCGCTTTTCAGTTCATTTTCCTTTACATCGAAACAGAGATAGACATAATCAAGACCGCACAATTGAAATGCTGTATTGTGCATCAGGGGGGAAACACTGTGGGATACAGGGCTTCCCAGCAGGCCGGTGAGTCTGGTGGATCCTGTGATCCTGATATTGTCCATGTTTGCTCTCCTTTTTTCCATCTTTTTATTCTGCGGAGGATCATAGATGGCAGGCATCTTATGTCAAGGGCCGGCTTTGCTTTTCAGAGGAATACGAAATTATAATTTGCTGTATCCGTAGCTGTTGATAATGGCATCGATCCGGATTTTGTACTTGCACATCGGGCATTCATTGAAGTCATATGTCTGATAATCCGGAATATCATCCCGGGTAAAAAGTGAAGTGACCTTGATCCCGGAGATGTTTGGTTCGCTGGCGCAGAACAGCGTTGCGACGCCCTCCATGATTCCGCCGTAATACTGTACGCATTCCACGGCGCTGGAAATCGTCCGTCCGGTTGTTGCATTCGCAAGAAGAAGCAGGCAATGCTTTCCGCGGATCATGAGCTGGACATTGTCCCTGAACAGCATCTGTCCGCCGGAATTGGACTCTGGTGAGACGACATACATGGTCTGATGCTGATTCAGAGACATGATGCCGGATTTCGTCAGCTCTTCAGCCAGATAAGCGCCGATGACTTCGCAACCGTCGATACAGATAATCGTGTCAATATAGGTATTGGAGGAATAACTCTGCGCCAGCACTTCAGCGGCTGCCATAGCCTCACTCTTCCGGGACTTCATGATCGTCATGTCAACATAATAATTGACATGCGAATGGGTTGTTGCAAAATGTCCTGGTATAATACGGATATGTGCGTTTGGATTAATCTTGGACTCTATCTTTACAGCTCTTGTTTCCATCCCAATCCTCCTAACTTTTGCGCTATGTTCATCAAAAGGAGCTGCCGCCATAAAGTCTTATGCCGGGGCTGCTGCTTTGCCTCAATCATTCAGGTCAGCCTGTCGGGGTACAGACCTGAAGCTTCATACTCGTTCATCATACACAATTGCATGAAAAAGTGCAAGGATCTTATCTAGATATCTGCGGAAAGAATGATACGCAGCTGATCGGCATCTGGTGCTTCTTCCCGGGCAATTCGTGTCGCCTGCCTGGTGATGATCTGTTCAAAGAGATTTCTTACATCTCTGGCATTGGCAAAATTCTCTCCTTTTTCCGCCTCCATATGATCTATTTTTTCCCTGACCATTGATCTGGCTTCCGGGTCAAGGCAATAGTCATATTTGGCACATTGCAGCTCAAAGATCGAGAACAGCTCATCAGCAGTGTAATCCGGAAACTCAAAATACTTGTTGAACCGGGATTTCAGACCTGGATTGCTGTTGATGAATTTTTCCATCAGATCGGTATATCCTGCGACGATCACCACAAGATCATCTCTGTGATCCTCCATTGCTTTCAGTATGGTGTCAATGGCTTCCTGGCCGAAATCATTTCCTTCTTTGGCGAGGGTGTATGCCTCATCGATAAAAAGGACTCCGCCCATCGCTTCCTGTATTTTTTCCTGAGTTCTCAGGGCTGTCTGTCCGACGAAACCGGCGACCAGGCCCGAGCGGTCTACTTCGACCAGCTGCCCTTTGGAAAGGGCTCCGATTTCTTTGTATAGTCGAGCCAGAATTCGCGCTACGGTTGTTTTTCCGGTACCGGGATTCCCCGAAAAAACAAGATGAAGGGAAACCGGAACCGTTTTCATGCCCTGTTCCGTGCGAAGACGCTGGGCTTTTACCAGGTCAATCAGCTCCTTGACGTCCTTTTTGATCGATTCCAGCCCGATCAGCTCCTCCAGCTCTTCCATCGGAGGACGTTCTTCTTTTTTTCCGGAACTGTCACCTTCAGTGGTATCCTGAGCAGCTCTCTTTCCACCGGCATCATCCTGAATGCCTTTTTCACCGGTACCATCCTGATGAGCACCATTTTCACCGGCACTATTCTGATCCGTATCCGGAACAACGTTTTTTCCGCTGCCCAGGAAGGCTTCATCTTCTGCGATCATTTTCCGCAGCTGTTCGATATCATGCAGGATACTCTCGGTTTTGCTGTCATTTGTCGGGGAAAGAGAAGGAGAGCCTGCGCCGGCATCTGTCCCGTCCGGATCCTTCTGAGGGTCTGGAGAGGAAACAGGACTTCCAAAAAAATCATCATATATTTTTCCAATATCCTTGAAATCTGTCATTCTTCATCCTCTTTATCCGGTTCCTTACCCGGTGCAATATCCGGTTCCTCACCCAGTGCTATATCCGGTTTCTCATCCGGTGCAATATCCGGTTCCTCACCCGGTGTATTCCAGGGCTCTTCTACCAGTTCTTCATTCTGTATTTCCTCGATCGTCGATGCAAGCCTTGCCCGTTCGGAAATACTCAGTTTGTGCTGCTTTTGCTGACTGATCTCTTCCTTCGGCATAAACAGCCCGCCAAACGGCAGATCCTGCGGAAGGGGTTCACCCTTCTGGATACGTTCTTTTTTTTCTTTTTCGGCGGCAGAGTAATTCTTCAGCACCTTAAACAGGAGCAGGATTCCTGTACAGAAAAAGACGATTCCTCCAAGGAAAAAGGCAATATGGGACTCTGCGTCTCCTTTGAGATATCCGGTACACAGCTGGTATCCGACATAACACAGGTAGGCTCCTCCAAGACCCCAGAGGATAATCCTTCGGGTATCCAGCGGTTCTGTCCTGCTGTCGTTGTCCTTCGAAGACGGATCCTGATTGTTCAGGTTTTCCGTCCCGGTGATTTCGGTATTATCATTTGGCTTTGTGTCTTCCATAGGAACTCCCCTTTCAAAAGGGGCTGTGAATTACCTTCACAGCCCCTGGTTCTTAATAATTTTCAGCATGGACTTCAAAATAGGACTGAGGATGAGCGCAGACAGGACATACCGAAGGGGCGCTTGTCCCGATGACAAGATGTCCGCAGTTTCTGCATTCCCAGATCCTGATCTCACTCTTTTCGAAGACCTGCTGCATCTCTATGTTTTTCAGAAGAGCACGGTATCTTTCCTCATGATGTTTTTCAATTTCTCCGACCGCCCGGAATTTGGCAGCAAGCTCAGGAAATCCTTCCTTCTCGGCGGTGACGGCAAAGCCTTCGTACATATCAGTCCACTCATAGTTCTCGCCTTCGGCCGCGGCCTGGAGGTTTTGCGCGGTTGATCCGATACCCTCCAGTTCCTTGAACCACATCTTGGCATGCTCTTTCTCATTGTCGGCTGTCTTCAGGAAAAGAGCAGCGATCTGCTCAAAACCGTCCTTCTTTGCTTTGGAAGCAAAATAGGTATATTTATTTCTGGCCTGGGATTCTCCCGCAAAAGCTGCCTGAAGATTTTTTTCAGTCTGAGTGCCTGCATAACGGTTTTCTGCCATAATTACTCCCTTCTTTGCATGAAAATCTGCATAATTATTCTGACTGCTACAATGTGTAGACCGGTCACTTCTGACATATCCAACAGTTTATTCCTTTGCTTCTGGATTGGCTTTCGGCAAAGGGAGATGATAGACTGATATCTGGTAAAGTATACCATAACCGTCCGCCTGTGGCAATCATCAGACGTTACAATTCACGGTCTGGATCTTCCCCGCCCGCGCGTGGCTTTACGGTTAATTCGTGAATAGTAACCATAGAGCAGCGTCTCACAATAAAAAAATGAAAAATGGGTTGACAATTCTTTTTTTTCGTAGTATATTAAGCAGGCAGTCGCGAGGAGGCTTTTAGTTGAGAGCATCCCGGATGCTTTTTTGGCGAGATAGCTCAGCTGGCTAGAGCACGCGGTTCATACCCGCGGTGTCGAGGGTTCAAGTCC
>CACZQU010000594.1 GCA_902783305.1 uncultured Lachnospiraceae bacterium
GCGGGAAAGGCAGATTTCATCCGGGCGGATCTCATGCGCGGGGAGGATACGGAAAGTCTTCTTGGTGAGGTTTCCCGCCGCGGAGGATGTTCTTTGCTGGTGTCAAATCCTCCTTATATCGCTGCGGACGAGATACGAAGCCTGATGCGGGAGGTACGTGAGCATGAGCCCGGGATTGCCCTGGACGGCGGAAAGGACGGACTTGATTTCTACCGCCGGATCAGCCGGATTGCCCCGCCCATGATACGGGACGGCGGGTGGCTGATCACGGAAATCGGATGCTCTCAGGCAGCCGATGTCTGCCGCCTTTATGAGAAAGCCGGATTTACCCATATACAGGTCACAAAGGATCTGAACGGACTTGACAGGGTGGTTTCCTGCCGGAAGGAGGGAGAAACGGATGTTTGACAGATTAGAGGATCTGCTGAGCCGCTATGAAGAGATCATGGCGGAGCTTAACAGCCCGGATGTGACAGGAAATCAGGAACGGTTTCTGAAACTGATGAAGGATCAGAATGAACTGTCTCCGATCGTGGAGGCTTACCGCGAATACAAAAAAAACGAACAGACGATATCCGATTCCCTTTCTCTTCTGGAAGAGGAAAAGGATGAAGAAATGCGTCAGATGCTCAAGGAGGAGCTTTCTCTTTCCAGAGAGAAGCTGAAGGAACTGGAAACAAAGCTTAAAATTCTCCTTCTGCCTTCAGATCCCAATGACAGAAAAAATGTGATTGTGGAGATCCGGGCCGGCGCGGGAGGAGACGAAGCGGCGCTTTTTGCTTCGGATATTTACCGCATGTATTCCCGATATGCGGAAAGACACAGGTGGAAGACCGAGATGCTCAGCCTGAATGAAAACGGGATCGGGGGCTTTAAGGAAGTCACATTTATGATTAACGGAAGCGGGGCTTATTCCCGGCTGAAATATGAGAGCGGTGTCCATCGGGTGCAAAGGGTACCTGAGACAGAATCCGGCGGACGTATCCATACTTCTACCTGCACGGTGGCGATCATGCCGGAGGCAGAAGAGATTGATTTCCACCTGGATCTGAATGACTGCCGGTTTGACGTATTCCGCGCATCGGGAAATGGCGGTCAGTGCGTCAATACCACCGATTCGGCAGTGCGGCTGACCCATATCCCTACCGGAATCGTGATTTCCTGCCAGGACGAGAAGTCCCAGCTGAAAAATAAAGATAAAGCACTGAAGGTTCTTCGTTCCCGGTTATATGAGATGGAACGGGAAAAACGTCACGATGAGGAAGCGGAGGCCAGGCGCAGCCAGGTGGGAACCGGAGACCGCTCCGAGAAGATCCGGACGTACAATTTTCCGCAGGGGAGAGTGACAGATCACCGGATTCATCTGACCTTGCATCGTCTGGAAGGGATCCTTGGCGGAGACCTGGATGAGGTGATTGACAGCCTGACAGCAGCAGATCAGGCGGCGAGGCTGAGCAAAATGGAAGAGAAAGCTTCCTGACAATAATGATATTTGCCTGCTGCCTGAGGGCAGTTTTGGGGAGGAACAGATGGTCAGACAGGGCAAATTTGCTCCGGTATTTCTGGTATTACTGGCAGCTTTGCTGCTTGGCGGCTGCGGGATCAGTGAGAAAGAGAGGATCTATCAGCAGGCGGTCAAGGATCTGGAGCAGGGGAGTTATGAATACGCCCAGGCGGGCTTTGAGGCAAGTATAGCCAATGATACTTATCCCGCTCAGGCATGGCGGGGGCTGGGAATCAGCAAAATGCGCCTGGGCAATAATGAAGAAGCGGTGGACGCTTTTACCAGGGCTCTGGCCAGCGGAAAGCTGAGCAAGGGCTTGCAGAAGGATATTCTGTCCTACAGGATCACCGTGCTTCTGGAGCTGAACCGTCTGCAGGAGGCGATGGCGGACTGCCAGCAGCTTTTCCTGGTGGGAGCTCCGGATGCTGACGGATATTTTCTGACCGGCATGACCGCATTGGAAATGGATTCCTATACGGAAGCGTACTCCAATTTCGAACAGTCTTTCGGGTTGGATCCTTCCTACGACCGGGCCATACAGATCTATGAGGCATACTCGGAACGCGGGATGGAGGCCGATGGCACCCATTTTCTGGAGAAAGCACTGGAATCTCCTGCAAAATCGGACGAGGACTATTACGACAGAGGCAGAGTATATTACTATATGGAGGATTATGACAATGCCAGATCCGAGCTGATCAAGGCATCCCAGAAGGGGAATGAGGATTCTGTCCTGATGCTCGGGATGGTTTATCTGGCGAAGAATGATATCTCAAATTCCCGCGCGCTTTTTATTCAGTATATTACGGGGATGAAGCAGTCTGCGAAAGGCTACAACGGACTGGCACTGTGTGATATGAAGGAAGGAAATTACAATTCCGCCCTCGTCAATATCCAGGAGGGCCTTCCCTATGCTTCCACCGAGGAATTGCAAAGCCTTCTGTTTAATGAGGTTGTGGTCTACGAAAAAATCCTGGATTTTCAGACTGCGTATCAGAAAGCCCAGGAATATCTGGAAATGTTCCCGGATGACCAGGAGATGGTGAGGGAGCGGGTATTCTTACGGAGCCGTGTGTCCTGAAAGGGTGAGACACACAGGATCAATCAGGGGGACGGTTCTCAGGTTGATCCTGACAATCGGGGCTGAACCGTAACCTGACCGGAGCCCCCTGACTGCTTCCCTGGACACAGCAGCGGAGGAGACACTTTATGGAAGAGATCAGACAGCTGACCGAGTCAGTGATCCTGGCGGCTGTACAGCTTCAGGGGGACGATAGTACCGGACGGTCCCTGGACGAACTGGAGGAACTGGCGGAAACGGCAGGAGCCGTCACGGTGGGAAGGGTTATCCAGAAACGGGAGAGAGTTCATCCCGGCACATATCTGGGAAAAGGGAAGATCGATGAGGTACGTGCCATGGCTCTGGCTGCTGACGCCACAGGGATGATCTGCGATGATGAGCTTTCACCGGCTCAGATGGAAAACCTGGAGAGAGAGCTGGGAATGAAGGTCATGGACAGAACGCTCCTGATCCTGGATATATTTGCGAAAAGGGCTTTGACCAGCGAAGGGAAAATTCAGGTTGAGCTTGCCCAGCTCAGGTACAGAGCATCCAGGCTGACCGGGCTTCGCTCCAGCCTTTCCCGGCTGGGCGGAGGAATCGGGACCAGGGGGCCGGGCGAAAAAAAGCTGGAGATGGACCGACGGCTGATCCGCGAGAGGATTTCGGTGCTGAAGAAGGAGCTTTCCGAGGTGGAAAGACACAGAACCCTTCTTCGGGAAGGGCGAGGTATGGGACTGCGCAGAAGCGCTGCTCTGGTGGGGTATACGAATGCCGGAAAGTCGACGATATTAAATACCCTGACAGGGTCGGATGTACTGTCGGAAGACCGGCTTTTTGCCACCCTGGATCCGACCACCCGGGCGCTGACCCTTAAAGACGGCCAGCAGATTCTCCTGACCGATACGGTAGGGTTTATTCATAAGCTGCCGCACCACCTGGTGGAGGCATTCCGAAGTACTCTCGAGGAAGTGAAATATGCGGATTACCTGATCCATGTAGTGGATGCGGCAAATCCTCAGGCGCCGATGCAGATGGCGGTCGTCTATGACACGCTTCAGATGCTCGGGGCACAGGGCAAGACAGTGATTACGGTTTTTAATAAGCAGGATCTTCTTGAACCGGAGGAGGAGCCTTTGAGAGATTTCCATGCGGATTACACCATCCGGGCTTCGGCTGTTACCGGCGAAGGGATGGACGAACTGTGCCGGATACTGGAGACGATTCTGCTTGAGGATATGATATCCATCGAACGGCTCTATCCTTACGGCGAGGCAGGAAAAGTGGCTCTGATCAGGGACCGGGGCCAGCTGCTGAGCGAAGAGTACACTCCGGAAGGGATTGCGGTGACCGCCCGGATTCCCAGAGATATTTACACAAAAGTATAGAAAAAAGCTTTACAGGAATCATCCGGTGTGCTAGAATTACGCTTTGTGATATCTTTATTACTGTATTATTCTTTTTTCCTTGCTCTTTGCAGGACAAAGGGCCATGAGACCACAAGGAGGTAGTGAAAGACATGAACAAATACGAGCTGGCAATGGTCGTAAACGCCAAGATCGAGGACGAGGCTCGCGAAGCTGTCGTTGAGAAGGCGAAGGGTTATGTAACCCGGTATGGCGGAACGATCACAGAGGTTGAAGAGTGGGGCAGAAAACGCCTTGCCTATGAGATCCAGAAGATGCATGAAGGGTATTACTACTTCATTCAGTTCGAAGCAGATGCTTCAGCACCCGCCGAGATTGAGCGGAATATGCGTATCCTGGATAATGTTCTCAGATATCTTGTCGTCCGCAAGGATGCGTAAGACTGCCTTTTTCCCACTCGGCTTAAATAAATGGAGCCCCGTATAGACCAGCGGTTTCGAGTTCCATAAGCACCGGTACATTCGTTGGCTGACACACCGCACCGGAGGATAGGGAGCGGTGGAGAGAAAGGGGTATTATTATGAATAAAGTGATTTTAATGGGACGTCTGACCAGAGATCCGGAAGTAAGATATTCAGCCGGAGAGAACAGTATGGCTGTTGCAAGGTACACGCTTGCCGTAGACCGCAGATTCAACCGTGATGCGGAGCAGACTGCGGATTTCATCCCCTGTAAGGCTTTCGGCCGTCAGGCGGAGTTTGCGGAGAAATATTTCCGTAAAGGACTGAAGATCGTTGTGAGCGGAAGGATCCAGACGGGCAGTTATGTGAATCGCGATAATGTAAAGGTATATACAACGGAAGTCATCGTGGACGATCAGGAGTTTGCGGAGAGCAAAGCCTCCAGCGACAGCTATCAGGCGGCGAGACAGTCTTCTCCGGCGGATCCTTCCTCTGCGTTTGGGATGGGTCAGGGTGCTTCCGATGTGGAAGGTTTTATGAATATTCCCGAGGAGCTCGAGGACGGGCTTCCCTTCGCCTGATGAGGCAGAAGCGGGAAGGCGTGAGAGCACGTCTTTAGACGAATGATGAACAGGAGGAAACCATCATGGCATTTACGAACAGAGGTGAGAGACCGGATTCTCCGATGAAAAGACGCGGCGGACGCAGGAGAAAGAAAGTCTGCGTTTTCTGCGGAAAAGAGAATAACGAGATCGATTACAAGGATGCGGCAAAGCTGCGCAAATATGTCTCGGAAAGAGGCAAGATTCTTCCCAGAAGAATTACAGGAAACTGCGCAAAGCATCAGAGGGCTCTGACGGTTGCGATCAAGAGAGCACGTCATATGTCCATTATGCCGTATATCCAGGAGTAATATTTTACAGCACGATAGGTGATCCGCTGCCCGCCCGGGCAGCGGTTTTTTTGCTGCTTTCCTCATTATTGAAATTGTGCGTGATTTTTGGTATAATTTCTCAGGGGAGAAGTGTTTACATGTAGAGGGGTTGACACTGGAGGAAGGCATGAAATGAGAAAGAACCCTGAGGGACTTCTTTCGATTGGGAAAAACAAATGGAAAAAATGGATTGGAAAGGGACATTGAAGCAGTACCTTCGATGGCCTTGGTACATCGGAGCGGTTCTGGCCGTGTCCGTTGCCGTATTTTACTCCGTGGATAAAAAAGCAGGGTTTCTTGCGGCAGCGGTTGTGCTGACTTATTTTCTTATCGTATCTGCCGCAAGCTTACGTCTCAGGCCGGTCATTCTGAATGAAATGACAGCCTTTGCTCTGCAATATGAAACGGTAGAGAAGGATCTTCTCGAGGAAATGGCCGTTCCGTATGCGCTGATGGACACACAGGGGAGGCTGATCTGGGAGAATAAGGCATTTACTGCCTTGTCCGGAAGGAAGGCACTCTATCACGGGAATATTGAAACGCTGTTTCCCTCGGTGAAGGCATCAGACCTGCTTTCTGCTTCAGAGCCGGGTGAAAAGGATGAACAGCTGCTGGAGCATGACGGAAGGCTTTATCGGATTCATGCGCGTAAAATCAGTCTGAAGGAGATCGCCCGCGCCTCCGCGGTCATTGATCCGGCCAGCGAGGAGGCGGAGCTGATTTCGCTGTATCTTTATGATGAAACCGATTTCCGTCGTCTTGCAAGGAAATGCGAAGAAGAAAAACCGGTGTTTGGACTGGTTTACCTGGACAATTATGAAGAAGCTCTGGAATCAGTGGAAGAGGTCCGGCGCTCCATGCTGGTGGCGCTGATTGAGAGGAAAATCAATCAGTATTTTGCTGATCTGGACGGAATTGTCCGGAAGACCGAAAGAGACAAGTTTTTTGTGATCCTGAACAAGAGCGCCCTGGATACGATGAGAGAGCAGAAATTCAGGGTTCTGGAGGAGGTCAAGACCGTCAACTTCGGGAATTCCATGGCGCTTACCGTAAGCATCGGTATCGGACTGAACGGCGCAAACTTACATCAGAATTCCGAATATGCCCGGATCGCCATGGAAATGGCGCTTGGACGGGGAGGGGATCAGGTCGTTGTCAAGGACGGGATTGCCATCACCTATTATGGCGGGAAATCCCTCCAGATGGAAAAGACAACCCGGGTAAAGGCCCGCGTGAAGGCTCAGGCGCTGAGAGAAATCATTGCGGCCAAGGAACAGGTCGTCGTCATGGGCCATAAGATCACGGATGTCGATGCTCTTGGCGCGGCGATCGGAATCTACCGGATCGGATCTACGCTTGGCAAGCCGGTTCACATTGTGGTAAATGATCCGACGACATCGATTCGTCCGCTGATGTCGGGGTTTCTGGACAATCCGGAATACGGAGCCGGGATGTTCATCGACAGCTCCGCTGCCAAAAACCTTGTAGATAACAACACTGTGGTCGTGGTCGTGGATACCAACAAACCCAGCTATACCGAGTGCAAGGATCTTCTTTTCATGACAAAATCGATCGTGGTTCTGGATCATCACCGAAGAGGAAATGAAGTGATCGACAACGCAGTATTGTCTTATGTCGAGCCCTATGCCTCTTCGGCCTGTGAAATGGTGTCGGAAATCGTCCAGTATTTCGGAGAGGACATTAAGCTGCGTCCGATGGAAGCCGATTGTCTGTATGCCGGTATTGTCATTGACACCAACAATTTTATTACCCGGAGCGGGGTGCGTACGTTTGAAGCCGCGGCTTATCTGCGCAGGAACGGAGCGGATACAACCAGGGTCCGGAAAATGCTCCGGGACAATATCGATTCCTATAAGGCAAAAGCGGAAGCGGTGCGGACAGCGGAGATCTACCGCGATTATTTTGCCATTGGAATCTGTCCCAGCGAAGGTATTGAAAGCCCCACCGTGGTCGGAGCACAGGCGGCCAATGAGCTGTTGAATATCGCCGGAGTCAAGGCATCCTTTGTGCTGACCCGGTTTAATCAGGAGATTTATGTCAGCGCCCGCGCGATTGATGAAGTGAATGTACAGATATTGATGGAACAGCTTGGGGGAGGAGGCCACCTCAACATTGCCGGCGCCCAGGTGAAGGCCAGCCCGGAAAAAACAAAGGAAATGTTGAAGGAAATCATCGATCGTTTTATTGAGGAGGAGGAGAGGAAACAATGAAGGTTATACTTTTGGAGGATGTGAAATCTCTGGGGAAAAAGGGTGAAATCGTTACCGTGAGTGACGGTTATGCCCGCAACATGCTTCTGCCGAAAAAGCTTGGCGCGGAAGCGACAAAGGGCAATCTGAATGACCTGAAGCTTCGCAAAGCCAATGAAGAAAAAATAGCGAAGGAAAATCTGGCCGCTGCCCAGCTCATCGCCAGAGACCTCGAGGGCAAAAAGATTGTCCTGTCGCTGAAGGTCGGCGAAGGCGGAAAGACCTTCGGCTCGGTAGCGGCAAAGGAAATCAGTGAAGCGGCTAAGGAGCAGCTTGGCATTGAAATCGACAAAAAGAAGCTTCTCCTGGATGCGCCGATCCGCGAAATCGGTGTCAGCGAGGTACCGGTCCGTCTGCATCCAAAGGTGACCGGCAGCCTTCAGGTGGAGATCCGGAAAGAAGTCTGACACATTTGGGAAATAAGACATGGATGAAAATCTGATTCGCAGAATTCTGCCAAACAGTCCTGAAGCTGAGCAGGCTGTCATCGGCGCCATGATCATGGACAGGGACGCGATTATTGCCGCGTCGGAAATCCTGGTTCCGGAGGATTTTTATCAGAAAGCATTTGGACTGATTTTCCAGGCCATGGTGGAGCTGTCCAATGAAGGCAGACCGGTCGATATTGTGACCCTTCAGGACCGTCTGAAGGAAAAGGATCTTCCGCCCGATCTGATCGGCACGGAGTATGTGCGGGATCTTCTGGCTTCGGTACCTACCTCCGCCAATGCCGGTTATTATGCGAAAATTGTCCGGGACAAATCCATTCTGAGAAAACTGATCAAAGCCAATGAGGAAGTGGCAAACGCCTGCTATCTGGAAAAGGACAGTACTCAGGTGATCCTGGAGGACGCGGAAAAAAAACTGTTTCAGGTATTGCAGGGAAACAGAGGGGAAGAATTCGTTCCGATATCACAGGTGGTGATGGAGGCAGTAACCCGGATTGAGAATGCCGCCCGGCTGAAAGGATCGGTGACGGGTCTGCCTACAGGGTTTGTGGATCTGGATTACAAAACCTCCGGAATGCATAAGTCCGACCTGATTCTGGTTGCCGCCAGACCTTCCATGGGAAAGACGGCTTTTGTTCTCAATATTGCCCAATATCTGGCATTTCGCAAGGATGTGACGGTCGCGGTTTTCAGCCTGGAGATGTCCAAGGAGCAGCTGGTCAACCGTCTTCTGGCGATGGAGTGTCATGTGGACTCTCAGAATATGAGGACAGGAAACCTGAAGGACGAGGACTGGGCCAGACTGGTAGAAGGCGCGGACATCATCGGGCGGTCTCATCTGATCATCGATGACACCCCGGGTATTTCCGTGGGACAGCTAAGGTCAAAGTGCCGAAGATACAAGCTGGAGCACAACCTTGGAATTGTCATGATTGACTATATGCAGCTGATGAGCGGGAGCGGCCGCAGCGATTCCAGACAGCAGGAAATTTCCGATATTTCCCGGTCCCTGAAGGCTCTTGCCAGGGAACTGGATATCCCTGTCGTTGTGCTGTCCCAGCTGAACCGGGCTGTCGAGCAAAGACCCGATCATCGTCCGATGCTCTCTGACCTCAGAGAATCCGGGGCGATTGAGCAGGATGCGGATGTGGTGATGTTTATCTACCGTGACGATTATTACCACAAAGATACAGAGAAAAAGAATATCTCTGAGATCATTATCGCCAAACAGAGGAATGGCCCCATCGGGACAGTAGAGCTGGTGTGGCTTCCTCAGTATACTCAGTTTGTCAATATGAAAAAATAGCTAAAGATACCGGCTCCTCTCATCTGCTCGACAATACGCCGAAACAGCGGCGGTTGAACCGTCTGTGCCGGGATTTCCGAAGATCTGAGAGGAGCTGTGAAAAGGAGCTGACAGAAAAACTTCAGCACAAAAAAAGGTCGTGCAAAAAGCGAAAACGCTTATTGCACGACCTTTTACTATTTCCTGATGAAGATGTCAGCTGATCTTCAACGTATCACGATCAGCCCTGGGAGATTGCTCCGGTCGGACATACATCGGCACAGGTTCCGCAATCCACACAGCTGTCCGGATTGATCTCATAGTGCTCTGCACCCTGGGAAATTGCTTCGTTCGGGCACTCAGCCTCGCAGGTGCCGCAGCTTACACAGTCATCACCAATAACATATGCCATAATCGTTTCCTCCTTATCAGAAAGTAAAAGCATGGTTTCATCTGTAGCGTTATTCTATAACATATTCATGAAAAGATCAAGTATAATTTAAAGATGCGGTATACACGGAACCAGATAAGGTTACTATTCACGGATTAACGGTAAAGCCACGCGCGGGCGAATGGTACCCGAAATGGCACGTTCCCACTCGTCCTCGGCGTAGCGGTATCTAAGTTCGTACTGCGCCTTCGGCTTGCACTCACTAAGTACCGACGCCTGCGGATGGCCATTTCTAGGGTACCATTCACCTCAC
>CACZQU010000595.1 GCA_902783305.1 uncultured Lachnospiraceae bacterium
TGCTGCAGGATGACTCCGGGGTACTGCAGGATGACTCCGAGGCGGTGCAGGATGACTCCGAGGCGGTGCAGGATGACTCCGGGGTGCTGCTGGATGACGCTGAGCCGGCGGTAACCGGTAGAGATCTGCCGCAGGATGACATCGGTCTGCCAACGAACGGCATTGATCTGCCTGAGGATGACTCCTCCCTACCGGAAGAAGACAACGATCTGCCGGATGAACCGACTTTCCTGAAAAAAGCAGACCGGGGGTTCGGAGAGAAGGAAACACCGGTCCTGGGTAAGCGCCGGAATGAACCGGTTCAGGCAAAGGATATTCCCGTCAGCAGAGCCCGGATGGCTGCCCGGGAGGCCATGGAGGCCGCCCGGATGGCCGGGTGGGAAGCGATGAATACCGTGAAGATGACCGGGGAAGAGGTTCCGCAGGGCGTCATTCTGCCGGAAACGGCTGTCCAGGGGAAACCGGAGCCGGTAAGAAGAAGAGAGCGTGAGTATGAGTATGAGCATGTGCATGTGCGTGAGCGTGAGCTGACCGAAGAAGAAAAGCTGACTCTTCAGAAAAAGCAGCTTGACCGGGAGGAGAACGCGTTTTTTGAACGCTTCCGCAAAAAGCATTTTCTGGATTTCAGACGGTGGATCCGGTTCGAGGAACGGTTCCGGCATGATGAATATGACGATCTGGTGGAGGAGATCCAGATGGAAATCGAAAAAGGCGATGCATGACGCATCGCCTCTTTTTTATTTCTTTATGACATTGACTCGTTTACCCTGAACCACATACCGTGTCGAGTCATCCCCGGTACACGTCGACAGTGTCACGATCTTGTCCTTGACATTCAGTTCTCCGGGAGTCGTCGCGATTTCAGAGTGGCTGACCTGGGAATTCATCCAGTCCACAAAATCCTGCCCCGGCCCCTTGAAGAAGGTATAGGTGTCACTGTACACTCCGGTGACATAGGCGGAAATGATCTCATAGCGATAATCCGCTTCAGGGGTGAAAATCCAGAAATACTTGCTCCTGGCGTAAGCCTCGGGATCGCTGCTGAAATGGCGCAGCATTCCGAACATGGAACCGTTTTTCATATTGTGGCCATAGACGATGGTATTGCAGTCGGAGTAGTCGTCATGATTCTGGGCATCGTTAAAGATCGTGCCGGCGAAATTGTAATTTCTCTGATAGGTCCGGTGAAGATAATAGCTGTTGTCCAGTCCACGGACGATCGGATAGTTGATCCCCTCAAAGGCCTCGACGTAAATCCATCCGATGACGTCGTCATTGATGGCTTTGAGCGCATTAAAATCGATGGACATGGGGGACTGGATTTCCCTGGCCTGGCCTCCCGGACTTGACGCGGCTGTGTTATCCGGCTTGCGCTCCGTCACCGCCATCTCCGCGATGGCATTGTATTCATCGGAGCCCTTTTTGTACTCTGTATAAATATGGTAAAGATTAAAGGCAGCAAACGCGAAAAGACCGATGGCCGCAAATAAAACCAGGGTCAGGAGGGCATCCATCACCTTGCTTTTTTTCTTTGCGCCTGGGGAACCCTGGGGATTCTTTTCGGTCCCGGATCTCGTGTTTCCGGAGGATTTTCTTTTCGTCTTTGACGTCGTTTCACTCCCGCTTTTTGTGGTCCTGGGGGAGGCGCTTCGTCTCACATCGTCTGCAGCTGTCCTGCGGGAGGTGTTCTCTCTTTTTCCGGCGGACCGGCCGGAGGTTTCCCCCGCGCTGTCTGAGGTAGTCCTGCGGGAAGCATTCCCCGAAGACCTTCCGGAAGAATTTCCTGCGTCTCTTCTCCGTCCCTGCCCGGAAGTCCTGCCCTGATCGTCAGGATACTTTGACTGTTCACTCATCTGATCTGTCCTTTATCACAAGCGTTTTTTGATCTGCAATCCTCCGGCCGGTCCGGACGGGAATCCATCAGCTCCAGCGCTTCCTGACTCTCCGGAGGTACCATTCCTGCAATGATTATAAGAAAAAAACCGGCCTTTGTCAAACCCGCGCGTCACTGTTCAGTCAACTCCCGGGAGAGTCATGGGGACGGTTCTCCCTGACTCGCCTGAGGGTAATCAATGAAGAACAGTCCCCATGACTCACCTGAACCGTTGCCTTACGGCTTATTTCGTCTTTGCCGACGTCAGCACTGCATAAGCGGCAGCTCCGGCGCCTCCCGCCAGGAGAGACAGAAGCTGCGAGGTGCTGAGCACGCTGACGAAGCCCCGCTCTATGTCTCCGCGCAGAAACTCCAGGAAAAAGCGTCCCGTACTGTAGAGCATCAGGTACATACAGCCCACCTTACCATCCACGTATCTCCCACGGGATTTCAGCCAGGTGCCATACAGCAGCAGAAAAGCACAGTTGGCAAAATCCAGAAGACTGCTGTATGCCTGGACGGGAACCAGCGGAATACCGTCTGGCGCAAACGGAGAATCCTGAAAGATGATCCAGGGCCGGTGCGCGGCGGTTTTTCCGTAGCAGCAGCCCGCCAGAAGACAGCCCAGCCTGCCAAACCCCTGTCCCAATGCTACACAGGGCATGAAGAGGTCAAAATAACGGCCAAAGGAGAGATTTCTTCTCCGGCAGGCAGCCAGGCAGGCTGCAATTCCGCCGGCCAGGCCTCCCATGACGACAAAGCCGTCCTGGATTGTATCAACGATGAAATACGGATCCGCGGCGATCTCCTGCCAGTTGATGATCCAGTAGGTAAGCTTCGCCGCGAGAAAACCGCCGGTCAGGGAGACGATCACCAGGTGAAAAGCCATATCCTCGTCTGCTCCCTCCTTCTTTGCCCTGAGGGAGATCATCAGGCATGCCGCCAGGATCCCAAGAGCGATCATCGTCCCATATCCATAGATGGTCAGAGGGCCGAGATGAAACAATTCATTTTTCATTGGCTGCCGTTATCCTTTCCGTTTCCTTCCGTATCTGTCCAGGCAGACTTCAGGAGAGCTGCCAGCTGCAGGTTTGCCCGGTCATTGGCAGCAAACCCGATACTGTCCTCCCCCTCCGGCTCTCCGCAGATATCCGCGCCGAGCACGGGGGTTCCGGCAGCGCGGCAGGCGGAAAGCATTTCCTGCAGCATCTCCCTCAGCTGGTCAAGTGTGATCTCCCCCTGATCCCAGTTTGTCACCGCATCCTCCGGCCGGAGCAGATCCTTGTCAATCGAGAAGTAGACAGGAAGCAGGGTTTCGCGGAAAGAAGCGAAAAATGTCTCCACTGCCTTGCCATCGGAGTGCAGGGCTTCCCGGCTGAGAAACTGTGTCCTGGCCTGAAGCTCCGGGCTGACCCTTTCAAAGGAGGCCTGATCCGGTCCGATAAGCCAGATTTTCCGGAGAAGAGGAAGGTCTGAGGCCGAATCCAGAACCCACCCCCCGCAGGAAAGAATTCTCCCCA
>CACZQU010000596.1 GCA_902783305.1 uncultured Lachnospiraceae bacterium
CCCGCAGCACCGCAGATATTGATCTGTTGGCACAAAGAATCAGTAACGCTGAAGCGGATATGAAAGCAGTCTTTACAGATGAAAATAAATGAAAACCAGTGAGGACAATGAGACATGACTGCTGGATGTCCCGGAATGAAACAATTCCAATGTGTCAATTTCAATTGAAAAAACAACAATCAGAAAGACGAGGAATCATGATTGAAAATAAGAAAGAGAAAGGTCCCTGAACTGCCGCTCCGTATGCGGCTCATTTCTCTGCTGATAACGATTATCGCGGTATTCGTCTTTATATTATCGATCGGGCATTCCGAACAGATGGGAAAGACGTTTACCGTAATGATTTATATGTGCGGAAGTGATCTGGAAAGTTTCCATGGCTGCGGCAGCGCGGATATAGAGGAGATGATTCAGTCCGGAATTCAGGGACAGGATGTCAGACTGCTTGTGATGACAGGCGGATCAAAAAGCAGCAGCTCCGGATATTTCAGTGCGGAAAGCAATGCAATCTATGAGATTTCAAGAGGAAGACATCGCCGGGTCTGGGTCTCAGATATCCCGATGAATATGGGTGACGCCGCTACCCTGACCTTATTTCTCCGGTATGGAATGGAAAAAAAGCCGGCGGACGGCTATGCCCTGATCCTCTGGGATCATGGCGGAGGACCGCTGGATGGCGTATGCGTTGATGAGAATTTTAAAAATGACCGGCTGAGTCTGTATGAACTGAAAGAAGGTCTGACGAATGCTGATCTTTCCCAAAGGCTCAGGCTGATCGGTTTTGATGCCTGCCTGATGGCTGATCTGGAGGTTGCCGAAAGTCTGGCACCGTTTGCGGATTATATGATCGCATCTCAGGAAACAGAAAACGGACAGGGATGGGATTACGGTTTCCTTCGTGATCTTTCCCCGGATCAGAATGGGGGTGAAATCGGCCGTCTCATTGTGGAATATTTTTTCAGCAGCCAGAAGAACAAGGAAGAACCTTTTACACTTTCATGTATCGATCTGTCACGCATGCAGAATGTCTCCGAAGAATTAAATACATTCTTTGCCCTGACGCCAAAGATGGACGAAAAGCTTTATTCCCGGATATCCTCCCTTCGTCTTGATACAGCAACCTTCGGATGGTCCCCGGACGAGGGAAAAGCCCGCGATCTGGTTGATCTTTACGATCTGACAGAAAACATGGAAGAAATCATAGGAGATGCTTCACCCCTGAAGAATTCACTTGAAAAGGCAATCATATATAACAAATCCAGTATCCTCGGAGCGCACGGTCTGTCGGTATACTATCCTTATGTCAATCAGCCAATGTATCGGATGGAATGGCGGGAAGGATATCATCTGCTTCGAATTGAAGGAGCGTATTTAAGACATCTGGAAACATTCGGATCGTTTCTGACAGAGGAGGGAGTGGTTTCCTGGAATCACCTTCATGCGGAGGAAACCACGGTAAACGAGGAAGGAAATCGCTTCTCTCTGCAGCTTTCTCCGGAACAGGCGGAACAGTTTCTCTTCGGTCAGCTGCTGATTCTTGAACAGGGAACCGTCGTATCCGGAGAGGAAACCAACTATTCTCTTGTCGGATCTGTTCCTGCGCAGATGGATGAAAATGGTCTGGTCTCCTGTGTATATTCCGGTCGTACGTTATATATCCAAAGAGAAAATGGGATACTGATCGGGCCCATCAGCTATACCATCCGCCCGGACAGCAATCGGAACCTGCTGATTGCCATGTACGCGAAGGACGAAGAAAACCTTCTGAACAGCACGCGTGTGTCTTATGAGCTGGAACGGGAAACCGGAGAGGACGGCACCGTTCCGTTTCGTATCAAAGTGCTCGACGAAATTACGGGCACTTATACAAACCGTTTTGATTTCAGGGAGGATGATTATGCAAATCTGACCGTACAGGATATCTTCCGGACTTCTCCCGGTCTTGCGCCGGAAAGTGTTCAGCCAGGGTTCAGTGAATGGAAGGCCGGGAATAATGAGCGTTCCGGTGTAGTCATTCCGCTGCCGGACAAATGGCATTTTGTCTATAAGGATGAAGTCATGGCAGGTTCGCGATATTGTGCGGTTTTCCAGATTACGGATGTCCATCTGAATAACTATACAAGCGACGCAGTGCCCATAACGAGCCGGACTCAGACAGAAATCAGCATCGATCCGGCGGTATATTCCATGGGCGAATATGATCTGGCGGTGTCCCTTCGGAAAGATGTCTCTGTGCTGGAAAGCGGGCTGCGGCTTCAGGTCACACTGCTGAATACAGCAGAGGAATCCAGACAGTTCTGGCTGAATCACCTCATGATCAACGGAAATCGGCAGATCGAAGACGAATATATTTTCTATCTTGATCCGGGCCAGTCCGAAATCGCAGATATTCTGATCCCCGCTCTGGATCTGGCAGGGATGGAAAAGCTGAATACCCTGACCTTTACTGTCAGCAGCCGGCAGCCAAACAAGCCTCCGTCCCACTCTGGCATAAATGAGTTTCTTCTGTCTGTCCGGCAGGATTGCAGACTGGATGATTTTCTCCTGAATGATACAGTAACCGGATCCGGTGGAGCAGAAGATTGCCCGGTATCCATTCTGAAGTTGGAGCCGGCTATGGACGGGAAAGGTTTATCTCTCTCGGTTCTGGTCGATAATCAAAGAGAAGAATCGCTTTCCCTCCGGGGAAATATCCTCGTGAATGACCGGCTTCAGCTGGAGCTCTCCGGTACAGACGAAATTCCTGCGGACTGTTCCCGGGTGGTTCACTGTACCATCATGAACAGCCTGTCAGAGCTTGCCGGAA
>CACZQU010000597.1 GCA_902783305.1 uncultured Lachnospiraceae bacterium
ACCCCAGAGGCAGGTGGCTTACAATGCTTCCAAGGCCGGCGTCATCCACATGACAAAGAGCTTGGCCGTAGAACTGGTGGATTACAACATCCGCGTGAATTCCATCAGTCCCGGATATGTGGCGACTCCTATGTCGATCGATCCGAACTTTGTCGAGCCGGAGCTGCTGGCTGCCTGGGAGCCGTTATTCCCGATGCACCGCATGGCCAGACCGGAGGAGCTTACCGGTGCCATTATCTGGCTGGCTTCCGATGCCTCCCACTATGCAAACGGTACGGATATTCTGATTGATGGTTTGTATACCGCTGTCTGATCCTGCTGAAGCAGTCTGTCTTATGACAGTCTGTTTCCTTAATTCTGAAAATCCTTTGTTTTCAATGGACAGGGGTCTCAGATTGTTCTGGGATCCCTTTTTATTCTCTGCACTTTTTCACTGTTCTCTCCACTCTTCAGCATTTCCACCTGCCGTCCCTCCCTTTGCCCACAAGCGCAGAGCATAGTATTTTTTCATCCTGATTCTTATTCCGCAATTCCCGGAAACCATTGTCGTTTTCCTTCATCATCATAACATTGTCATAGAGTCATAGGTGTTATTCTGCAAACAGCAAATATCGTTTTCATCGCAGAACCTATAAAGCTCAGAGAGGGTCTTGTAAAGCACAGGGACTGTTCTTCGTGAGGATTGTATAAAAACATTATCGTATGTCATTCTTTTTCTGTGCTTTTTTCTTTGTTTCTTGACGAATAGCGCTTCAGGTATTAGAATTATTAACTGAAATAAATGATAAATCGGATGAAACAACAGCTTGAAGCAGCTGCTTCCTGTTGCGGAATCTCATGAGGGTATGCGGAAGATGGAGAGAGAAAAACGCTTTCTCGGATATAATCAGGAAAAAATACAGGGGATGAACAGAACCCTGGTGCTGAATCTTCTTCGGAAAGGGGGCATTTGTTCCCGTACACAGCTGGCAAAGGAATCCGGGCTGAAGCAGGCCACCATCACAAATATTATCAATGAATTTATACGATGGGGTATTGTAAAGGAAACAGGCTTTCTGACCGGGGATAAGGGCCGACGGTCCATCGGAATTTCCATGGACCAGAGTACTTTCGGAATACTTGCAGTGCGCCTGGCCAGAAGAGGCTTTTCCGTGGGTGTCTTCGACCTGTGCGGAAATCCGGTAAAGATCATCCGCCGCTCTGCTGCCCGAAATCAGAATCCGGAGACGGTGATCAGCGCTATCTTTAAAGAAGCCAGGGAACTGATGCAGGAAAACAGCGAAAGACATTACCTGGCCTGCGGGATCGCTCTGCCCGGTCCTTACAGCTTTAAAAGCGGCAGAATCGAGATCATGACAGGGACTAAAGGCTGGAATGAAATCGCGATACGGGACCGATTTGAGGAAGCTTTTCATCTGCCGGTCTTTGTTGAACAGGATGCCAATGCCGCCGCGATGGCTCAGTACTGGAAATATGAAGAAGATCATCCGGGAGAGATGCTCCTTTATCTGGCTGTCGGCCCCGGGATCGGAGCCGGGATTATCCGGAAAGGTCAGATTCTTCGCGGCAGGATTGGTGTGGCAGGAGAAATCGGGCATATGTCTGTCAACTATATGGGACCGAAATGCCTCTGCGGGAACAGAGGCTGTCTGGAAAACTACTGCTCCTCCAGAGCCTTTACGGACAAGGTAAATGAAAAAAAGAGAGACTCCCTGAGTTTTGTAGAGGCGGCGATCCTTCTAAAGGAAGGCGACCCGGACGCAGAAGCATGCTTCCGGGAGATCTGTGACATATTATCCATCGCTATCGCAAACCTGATGAACTGCTTTAATCCTTCCATCATCATCCTGGGTGACGAAATGTCTCATATCATTCCGGAAAGGATGCTTTCCTATATCAGGGAGCAGGTCAGACATCTGGTGATTCCGGCTCTTTATGAAGACACCATAATTTCCACAAGTCTCCTGCCGATTGATTCCTTTGTCCATGGAGCGGCAGTAGCCGCCTGGAATCAGATCTTCGCAGAACCGGAACTCTATTTTGGTTCTGAAGAAAAAAACGATTGACAAGACAGGCTCCATGTATTATTATTAATTCATTTTAATAATTAAACGAATTAAGTAATAGATCCGGAATCGTGAGATGTCCTGTTTTGTTTCCGGTATTCAAGGTACCGGGATGGCAAAACAGTTCTCCGAAAACATTATGTCAAAATACAGTACCTCGTTTTGGAAGGAGGTGTGAAGGAATATGGGCTTTTTTGCAGGGATAGACCTGGGAACCTCCAGCACAAAGGTTCTGATCATGGATGCGGCAGGGACTGCCCTCGGAGTCGGGAATGCTTCCTATGAGGTGCAGATTCCGGTGATTTCCTATGCCGAGCAGGATCCGGAGGAGTGGTGGACGGCTGTAAAGGCTGCCCTGGCCGGAGCGGTTGCGGCGGCGGGAATCCCTGCCTCCGGAATCGACGGGATCAGCTTTTCCGGTCAGATGCATGGCCTTGTCGCCCTCGACCGTGAAAAACGGCCAGTCTGTCCGGCTGTCATCCATCTGGACCAACGTTCCGGTTCTCTTCTGGGAGAGATAAGGCAGACAGCCGGATCCCTGATGAGGGAAGAACTTCTCAACCAGCCTGGGGCAGGAATGATGATCAGTACCCTGTACTGGATGAAAAAGGAACGCCCCGAATTACTCGAAAGGATTCGTTATGCCCTCGCTCCGAAGGATTATATCCGTTATCGTCTTACCGGAGAGATCGGAACAGAGGTGACGGATGCCGCAGCATCACTTGTCTTCTCCGTAAAAAACCGCAGGTGGTGTACAGAACTGTTTGAAAAGCTCGGTATACCGGAGGAGATCTTTCCGTCGGTGCATGAAAGCTGTGATATTGCCGGGACGGTGACCGCTGATGCCCGGCTGGAAACAGGTCTGTCTGCGGGGGC
>CACZQU010000598.1 GCA_902783305.1 uncultured Lachnospiraceae bacterium
AATTGACATCTTACACTACAGTGCCTCAAACCACTGGATCGCCCGCTCTGTCCATCCAGCCATGCACATTCCGGAACCATCAGCAAAACCATGTCCTCCTTCCGGGCCGATCTCCAGTTTACAAGGGATTTTTCTCTCCTCCAGAGCCCTGGCAAGAAGCTTTGAATTTTCCGGGTTTACCAGTTCATCCCCTGCCGCAAGGAAAATAGCGGAGGGCGGGAATCCATCAACATGGTTGAGAATCTCATATTCCCTGGCTGCTGCTTCTTCCAGGGAACAGCCATAAAGGCGGATACAGGAAGCCCGGTCAGGATCGCCGTACCGGATATCTTTTCTGAGTGTCACAACCGGATAGACCGGGAAAGATGCCTGAGGTTTCGGAATACCATAAGCAGGATATCCCATATCGGTATTCCACAGGCAGATCAGATATCCTCCTGCGGAGAAACCACATGTGATGTAATCACTGCCATTTACATGGAAATGCTCCTGCTGTTCCCTGACCAGATTCAGCGCGCGGGCAAAGTCCTCCATGTCTTTTTCCAGGAGTTTTTCATCACCCTGGATCTGATACGTCAGAACAAATACGTGATATCCGCAGCGGTTGAACCGTTCTGCGATCGGCCATCCTTCTGTCAGATTCCATACATTCACAAATCCGCCGCCGGGAACCAGAAAAATAAATGGACGATGATCAGCCTCAGTCTGGTCGGATGGGAACCAGACCAGGCTGACTCCTTTTTTTGCCTCATTTTCCGCACATTCCGCCTCACTGTAAAGGGGATAATACCAGTCTCCCGTATCAGCTGCCTCATACAGCCGTTTTATGCCGCAGCCGATCTCTCCACTGAAGAATTGTTCTGATTTCAGATCTGACAGCGTTTTGTCCCAGACGGGTTCAACTTCAAGATCTCTGTTTCGTATTGCGTCTTTCGCTATTTTTCTGATTCGGGAATCACTCAGCAGACTTCCCAGAGTATTAAATTCATATGCCATACCTGTTCCTCCTTCCACCAATCAATCGTACGGTTTTTGTAAATAATCAGAACTGCTATACCCCTTTTACCAGACAGCCATTTACAAAAGATCAGCTAAGCAGACAGCAAAGCCTGCCAGTACAGCACTTTTCACGGAATCGGAAAACGGATATGCACTGTCGGCGGTTTCCTTTGCACACCACGCTCTGGTCTGTTCATCCTTCACCTGCAAAAGTGTCCGGAAACGCGTCCACGAAAGCAGCTGTTGGGATTTTCCACTCGCTGCGTGGAAAATCTCCGGGAAGGTTTTATAGAACTGATAAAAGCTATAGAGCTTTATTTTTGCAGGAATTCAAGTACAACCCTGTTGAATTCTTCGGGTTGTTTTTCCGCAATAAAATGGTTTCCTTTGATGAACATCAGTTCTGCGTTCGGAATACTTGCGGAAATCAATCTGGTATGCTTTTCCTTTATCATGTCATTTGTTCCGGCAAGGACAAGCGTCCTGGATGTAATCTTGGCCAGCTCCGCCGGTGCAACATCAGGATCATTTACCATCAACCCCAGCATCTCTGCATTATGTCTGGCCGAGTCACTCTTCCCGGAAAATTTACATGCGATTTTATAACCAATCTCAATAGGTATCTGTATGGTTTTCTTCACGCCGCCTGCATGTAAATTGGCGCCATTCAGGATCAGACAATCCACCCTCTCCGGATATCTCATCGCAAAAACCATGGCAATGTTCCCACCGTCCGAAAATCCGAGTATATGGGCTCTTTCTATCCGAAGTTTATCCATAAAATGCCGTAAATCTTCGGCAAACTGGCGGATCGTAAAAGGCATGGTTCCCCGGGGTGTTTTTCCGTGGCCGCGGGTATCAACCGCGAACACATGATAGTATCTGGCGAACTCATCCATTTGCCCATGGAAATAACTGCTGTCCTCTCCGTTTCCGTGGAGCAGGAGCAAAGGGAAGCCGTTCCCTTTCTCTATAAAAAAATGCTCAATATCCATTCTACGCTCCTTCAGCATAACACTTTTCTTCTCTCTTCTGTCCGGCTCTTTGGGACAGGCAGGATGACCCGTCTCCACAAAGCAAAAAGGCACAGGGTACGGAGCTGCCGGATCCTGATCTCTTAAGCATCACTTTAATGCGTTAAGCCACTCGATACATTCCGCATTCAATCTCTCCAGCTGTGTATAAGCTTCCACCTTCTGAAATTCACCACTCAGAACCATTGACAGAAGTGGTGAGGTGACTGACAGATCGCATAATCCCATATGTCCTACACCTTCATAATATACATTCGTATAGTATGGATTATCCTCATCCAGGAACATGACATTATTCTTATATTGTCCCCATTCCCGAAGATGTGGGTATACTGAATCGGAATAAACGTTCAACAGCGGGATTTCGTAATCACTGTCATCAAAAACAAACTCTCCGTTTTCTACACCCTTAATATCATACATACACGGGGATTCAAGAGCAATACATCCGATAACATCATCTCTGATCCTTGCCATCGCATATGCTGCCGATCCCCCCAGGGAATGCCCCATCATGATAAAATCTGTTTTTCCTTCTCTGTCCGCATGATCATCCATGACTGCATTCAAGTCTGTCATGCGGATATCCATCCATTCAGAAAAAATACCGTATGCCTGATCCGGAGCTTTCCGGGGTTGTATTATCGAAATCTGTTTCAGAAAAACCGAACTTGGACCTGCTTTCTTCCCGTTTTTATACTGTATACTCACAGCCTGTCCCGGATGGCCTACTGCCAGCACGGTATATCCATGACTTGCCAGTTCCCTGTAAAGCGAAACATTATTATCGATGGTTCCACAACTTCCATGTGAAGCAATGATCACAGGAAGTTCATTCTTTGAATCCAAAGGATACCATTTTCGTACCTGAAGCTCTCTTAACGTCCCTTCGCCAGAATAAGGATCAGTCCTGTCCTCATCAACCCAGTAATCTGAAAATCCGATCAGACAGCTGCCAGTAGTTGGTATTTCCCTGACCGGTGGAAAAACAGCAAACTTAAATGTGACAGCCCACAACAGGACGAACAAAATCAGCATCACAATCCGATACCATTTCCCCGTTCCCTTTTTTCGCTGCCTTTTTCTGACGAAAACAAACAGTATGATCTCTACGAGCATTAACACAAAGAAAGCTGAAACAAGCAGCACAGCCAAAATCGCCTCCTGATAGCATCATCCATCTCCAGGACAGGCAGTTCTTATTCCCATCATCTTTCTATCCGGAATCTTCAGCATCTTTTCCGCCCTGAAAACATAGACAAAAGCCCTGTATCTGCCCGGATCCTGGTGGTAAAGCATTTCCCGTCAGCCGGATACAGCGTGTCTGCGTACTATAGTCTTCCTGTCAGTCCTCCAATATAACCACATTCACCCTGCCGCTATAGGAGGTGCATGCGTCCAGTGCTATGATTCCTTTTGCATAGTACGGGGTAAAAACCGCATCCGTCCCGAACTCCGAACATATTCCCTCGATCTTGCTGTGGCCATATGAACAGTGCCAGTGACCACAGACAATCGTTTTTCCTTCTATGGTTACTCCGGCATCAGCAGCATGCATCCCGTTCATCCAGCGTGCGGACTCCCAGTCTCCGCTCTCCCTCCAGTCAGGATCGAATTGCGGAGGATCCCCGGCAAAGCATGGTATCCAGCCGTGGACAAAAATATACTGATTTGTCTCGAAATAATCCAGCATGGAAGGGATGATCCGGCAATAGTATGGTGTCTTCCGTCCCGCCCGCGCAAAATCATTATGCCGGATGCCTGCCATCACAGTGTCATAGCCCGTCAGATCGAGCGCCGTCTGGTAAGTCCCGTTATGTACATGGTGCCCTAATGCCAGTCCCCTGTCCGTGGTAACCAGGTCACAAAACAGGTCTTCATGGTTGCCGCGGATCAGGATAACCTCGTCCTTGTCCATCAGATCGAGAACATACTGCTGAAGCTCTTCCGCTTGTCTCCCACGGTCAAACAGATCTCCGCAGATGACAATCTTCTTATCGCCGTTATCCTCATAATAGCCATGTTCCTCCAGAGCTTTGCGAAACAGCGTAAGATATCCATGAATATCAGCTGTGGCGTAGTATCTCATTCTTCTTCCCTCCTCCCTTCCGGATCAGCCAGGTGCCTCTGCTTCAAAGCCAGAGATACTGAAAAGAATCTCTCCCTGTGCCCTTTTCGTCCGCTGATAATTTATGTTATTCTACAATATGTGCAAATCCTGTTCAAGCCATTTTTATGCTCCCATGACAAGGAGTAAATCGTCAACCACCGATAATCCATGACTCCAGTGCAAAAAGCCATGCTCCACTGCGAGCTTGCTCGCAAGTGGAGCGATGGATTCTTTGCAC
>CACZQU010000599.1 GCA_902783305.1 uncultured Lachnospiraceae bacterium
CAGTGCGGCTCCTGAGTCATGTCGAAGGAATGAGAGAGATGCTGCTCAGGCAGGACGGAATAGGACGGAACCTGGATTTCATCGCGCAGGAGATGAACCGGGAGGCCAACACGATTCTTTCCAAATCCAATGACCTGGTCGTCTCAAACCTCGCCATAGAGCTGAAAACCGAAATCGAGAAAATCAGAGAGCAGATACAGAATATCGAATAAGGAAAGCAAGGCCGGCAGATGGGCAGATTGATCAATATTGGTTATGGAAACGTTGTGAATTCCGATAAAATAGTCGCGGTGGTAAACCCGGATGCCGCTCCCATCAAACGGATGGTGCAGAGCACCAGGGGATCGAGGGCACTGATTGACGCGACACAAGGGCGAAAAACAAAAGCCGTGATTGTCACCTCGGACGATGTACTGGTGCTTTCTGCCCTGATCCCTGATACTATTGCCAGACGGTTTGCCGAGGTTTCCGGACGAAGCCAGAGGACGGCGGAGGAAGGAGAGGAGACATCCATATCTTCCGGGGCAGAATAACCGATGACCATGTTTCGTTGAGGAGGTAGGGAATGAGAAAGGGTGTTCGATTCATCGTATCAGGATTTGCCGGAGTAGGAAAAGGAACGGTGGTCAAAGAGCTGCTGAAAAAGCATGAAGGATATATCCTGTCCGTGTCTGCGACCACCAGAGCTCCCAGGGATTATGAGCAGGACGGCAGGGAGTATTTCTTCATCAGCCAGGAGCGGTTTGATGAAATGGTGGAGGAGGACGCTTTCCTCGAATACGCCCGATATACCGGCCAGTGCTATGGCACTCCGAAGGCTTTTGTGGATGAGCAGCTTTCCCTGGGGAAGAATGTCATCCTGGAGATCGAGGTCCAGGGCGCACTGCAGGTGAAGAAACGCTATCCGGATACGCCCCTGATTTTTATCGTCCCGCCTTCTATCGAGGAGCTTCGGAACCGCCTGATCGGCAGAGGAACCGAGACGGCGGAGAAGATCGCGAAAAGACTTGCCCGGGCAAAGGAGGAGGCAGAGATGATCAGCCTTTATGATTATGTCCTGGTGAATGATGACGCGGGAGAGTGTGCCGAGAGGCTTCACAGTCTGATCGAGACGGTTCATGCCCAGGTTCAGCGTAACGGGGAAATGATCCGGGAGCTTCGCCGGCAGGCGCAGGAGCTTCTGTAAACGCAGCTGCTCCGCGGCAGCTGTACCGCCGGACAGGGCAGGATCCGGGAACCGCGAAGGACAGAACAATCCGCGGGAGTCATTGTGCACTGCCGCCATCTATAGAACTATGCGTTGCGACAACCTGCGATTTCCCGACAGGTTTTTCATACATAGAGAGAGAGGTCTGATATGATACATCCATCTTATACGGAGCTGATCGAAGCCATCAACGCAAACAGCGAGGAGGAGTTTTCCGAGGCTGTGCTGAACAGCCGCTATTCCCTGGTCCTGGCCACCAGCAAGAGAGCCAGGCAGCTCATTGCGGGGGATCCGCCTCTGGTTTCCAATTCGGCGGGAAAGAAACCGCTTTCCATTGCGATCGACGAGCTTTACCGGGGGAAGGTCAAGATCCTTCCGCCTCATTCCCTGGAAAACCTGGAACAGGAAGGTCTCATCGCGGAGCACAATCCCGGCCTCGGGAAAGCGGATGCCGCCGGGGATGGCACGGAGGATATCCTGAAGGAAGGAATTATTCCCGAGGAAACAGCCCAAGCCGGCATGGAGGAGGTTTTTGAGGAGTCCATGGCACAGGATTCTTCTGCGGCTGCCCGGACAGAGGATTTTTCCCCTGAATATGAGGCAGAAGCCGAAGCGGAGGATGAACCCGATGCCGGTCTGGAGGATCTGCCGGAAGAATGAAAGTTTTGTTTATTTCCCTTGGATGTGATAAAAACCTGGTGGACTCCGAGGAGATGATTACCTTACTGCGGCGGCGGGGGCATGAGCTGGTCGATGACGAGGAGGACGCGCAGGCTGTTGTCATCAACACCTGCTGCTTCATTCTGGACGCCAAGGAGGAGAGTATCAATACGATCCTGGAGATGGCGGAGTACAGAAAATCAGGTAAGCTGTCCGCTTTGATCGTGACAGGATGCCTGGCCCAGCGGTACAGGGAAGAAATCTGGGAGGAGATCCCGGAGGTGGACGCGATTATCGGTACGGCTTCCTATGAGGACATCGCGGATGCGCTTGACGAGGCTGCCGCAGGCCGCCGTTATGCTTCCTCCTTTGCACTGGACAGACAACAGGAGGCGGTAGAGCATCGGATTGTCACCACGGGAGGGCATTATGCCTACCTGAAGATAGCCGAGGGCTGCGACAAGCACTGTACCTACTGCATTATTCCCAGTCTGCGGGGAAAATACCGGTCCGTTCCCATGGAGGACCTTATGCGGCAGGCCGAAGAGCTTGCACAGGCCGGAGTAAAGGAGCTGATCCTGGTTGCCCAGGAGACGACCGTATACGGAAAGGATCTCTACGGAAAGAAGTCTCTTCCGGCTCTTCTGACACAGCTTTGCCGGATAGAGGGAATCCGCTGGATCCGTATACTCTATTGTTATCCGGAGGAGATTGACGACGAGCTGATCGAAACCATCCGGAGAGAAAAGAAGATCTGCCATTACCTGGATCTTCCGGTTCAGCACGCCAGCGACCGGATCCTGAAGCGGATGGGCAGAAGGGCTACGCGGCAGGGACTGGTGGACATTGTGGAAAAGCTGAGAGAGCGGATTCCGGATATCGTTTTGCGTACGACGTTGATTACCGGATTTCCCGGGGAAACCCAGGAGGATTTCGAAGAACTGTACAATTTCGCGGATGAGATGGAGTTTGACCGCCTGGGAGTCTTTCCTTATTCCCAGGAGGAGAATACTCCTGCCGCGGATTTCCCGGATCAGATTCCCGAAGAGGTGAAAAACAGCCGGCGCGATGAGCTTATGGAGCTTGCCCAGGAGATTTCCCTGGAAAAGGGGAATGAACGCATCGGGCAGATCCTGACGGTCATGGTCGAGGGAAAGGTGTCCGGGGAATCCGTTTATGCAGCCCGTACTTATGCGGACGCGCCAAAGGTGGATGGATATCTTTTCATTCAGACCGGGGAACAGCTGATTACCGGGGACTTTGTGAGAGTCAGGGTGACAGGCTCTATGGAATATGATTTGACAGGGGAGGTTTACGATGAATCTGCCGAATAAACTGACGACGGGAAGAATGGCTGCCGTACCGCTTCTTGTCCTTTTTATGCTGACCGGATGGGGTGGAGGGG
>CACZQU010000600.1 GCA_902783305.1 uncultured Lachnospiraceae bacterium
CTCCTGCGGATCGTCCAGAAAGAAGTTTCCCTCAGGAAGTGTGCCGAACAGGCTTCCGTCCTCCCGCATGATGAGCAGACCGAAGACTCCTTCACTCCGTGTGATCTCTGAACGCAGATAATCCCGGCAGGCAATCCTCGCATGAATCAGATCCTCCAGGGAAGAGTACTGCAGTCTTGCGTATTCCGCCACCCTGTCATCCGACATGATCCGGCGCACTTCATTGACAGATGTATGGATGAGGGGAGTAATGGTCTGTGAGATCGCCTCAAACCTGGCGGCGTACGCCTCCTGCTCCTGCTGCAGGATCATGCTGATATAGGCACGGGAAAACATCGTAGTCAGCATTGTGACGACAAACAATGTCATTGCGATCACAGGAAGCAGTATGCGGACCTGGAGCGATTTGAGCTTTTTCTTCATGGCTCCTGCACCTCCGTTCCGCCTCCGGGATAACCGGCATACTCTTCCGGCGTATAGATTCCTACTCCGTTCCTGATCTGAACCTGCCGGACAAGGGGAACAATAATATCTGCCGCATCGTTCCACATTTTCTGGTAAGCTTTGAAAACTGCGGGTTCTCCCATTTCTGTTATCTCTCGGATCGTCTTGTCCCGGATCGCTTCCCATTCTTCATCCGTTTCTGCAAGGATCAGTTCCACCTGAGCGTTCTGGAGGATCTCTTCTGCTTTTGAAAGGACATTGAGCTGATCCCGGTTCAGGCTGCTCATACAGGATGAAATCGCCTCTCCGCAGTCATTGCGAAAATCCAGTCCGCCTGTTTTATAGAAAGCGTCTGTAGGCAGATCCACCCCGTAATGCTCACATATATCCCGGGATATGTTATTGGTCATGGTAGCCTCTTTGTATTCACGGGTAATCGTGACGAAATCCACAGAATATCCGTCCGGATGCGGCGAATTATCGCGAAGGACCGGCCAGTTGCTCGGCATTTGATCAAAACTGCCCCATCGGACAAAATAGTTATCCGGATCAGTGCTGCCTGCCTTGTATGCATCCAGCTGCTCCTGCCCGTATTCATTCATCCGGGGTACGCCGTCCGCATCATAGTCCCAGGTTTCTCCCCGGCGGCCAAGTGTGAGTTCCCGCACAAAATCGGGATCGCACATGTAATTGAAAAGCTTCAGGGCCAGTTCCTTATGCGGGCTGTTTGCTGAAATGAACCACATATACCCGGAACCGTTGCCCAGCAGCTGATAGACGTTGGTATAATAATTGGCGGCGGCAGTCGGCACCACGCTGTATCCGGAAAGTGTATCCGGATCGTCCCTGACCTTATTATTGTATAACGCATCTTTTACTGCGTGGAGTCCCAGATACTGGCCGCGGGCGTGTTTGGCGTCAAACTGTTCCAGGGACTGGGTGAAGACCTCCATGTCATAGGAACCATCCTCTTTACCGGCCCGGTACAGTTTGTTCTGCCACTCCATAGCTGCCCACCACATGGAATGCGCCGGGTCCGTATAACCATCGTAGATCCTGTTCGTAAAGATATTGTTCTGATACTTGTGCGCCACCCAGTAATCCAGGCTTAGCTCGGCACGAAAGGCAGTATCATAACCGGAAAAACTGTCTGTGCCGTACAGACAGGTGGGGTAGCCCTCCTCCGTAAAAGGGTGGTTCTCATGCATCTGCAGAAGGACCTTCAGATAATCATCCTCGTTGTTTATGGGCGGATATCCCAGCTCTTTGTAATAATCCCAGCGGACAACATAGCCGCGGATGCTGCCTACGTTGTCATATCCGATCCCGTTATATCCGATCTTGGCGGGAAAAAAATAAAACCCGTCCCCGTTATCCTCGAGCTGCTTAAACACGTCATAGGTCAGCCGGGCATCTCCATGAAGGAAATTCGGAGCATATTCTTCCAGATAGGGGTCGGCATTCAGCGCTGCACCGCTTTCCAGGATCGTAGAGAGATCGTTCTGTGTGGCAACAATATCCGGGAGGTCGCCGCTGGCCAGTCCGGCATTATACTCTTCCGGTGTCATATAGACATACCTGATCTCCACTCCAACCAGATCTGCCAGATACTTCCACAGACCCAGTTCGCTGCTGTACCAGCTGCCGGAACGTGTGGACCGGTCGCCGATCGTCAGGACAACACGATCCCCGGATCCGGCCTGTTCCTCAGCGGCAGCAGACTCCTCCGCCGCGGCAGGACAGAACAGGAGCAGCAGGACCAGCAGAACGGAAAGTATAAAAGACACAGGTCTTTTCAAGATCTTCATCCTTTCTTAATTTTGATCGCTGTTCTTTTTGCATTTTTCAGGATCAGTTTTCCGATGATATGAGTCTATTTTACCCAAAATATACTCCCGGCTCAATATGTAAGGCGGCAGAATCCCTCCAAAAAAGGCATTGCTTCTGCTTTATGCATCAGTCAATGCCCCTGCCATGATCATTTTCAGTTCATTAATTCCCCCAGTGTCACTTCGCCCCAGCTGTAATTGCTCAGATAACTGCCGCGGAACGGGGATTCCGATAATTCTCTGCCGCTCAGATATTCAAACAGGTCACATTCTACGGCTTCCGGAACGATCCTTCGTTTTCCGCTCACGGATTCCACGATCCCGGATATGCCGTATTCTTCCAGCAGATTTTTCAGACGCAGGGCTACTTTTCTGTATCTGGCCAGAACAACGGGACTGGCCGGTTCGTCTTCCCATAATACTCCGATCGCTTCTTCGGAAGAAACAAACCCTCCTCTTCTGTCCACCAGCAGAGCCAGCAGTTCTTTGGGCTTTTCGTTTTTAAAGACGATCGGCCTTCCGTCCACGAACACATCAAAATACCCGAACGTCCGGATCCTGACGCGGGACGGCTGCCGCTGGCTGCCGGTCTCCTGTTCTCTGTCTGTATTATAAAGCATGACATATTTCGGTCTGCTGGGATGTTTTTCTAGGCTGGAGCAGACTGCCCGGATGGACCTCTTTCTGCCGGTATGTACATCCCGGTATACGAATTCTGCTTCTCCCTTTTCAAAGAGTTCTTCAAATCGGGCATACTCCACGCCGGTCCGGGATACGAATTCCCGGATCGTATGGCTTCGGTTCAGCATCTCCGACCAGTCTTCCCCGGAATAGCCGAAGAACTCGAACGCATTATCACTGGCATACAGCGGCCGTACATAATCTCCCAGTATTTCAAAGGCTGCCCCGCCTTCCGTGAAATGCCGTACGATCTGCTGCATCCCTTCATTCTGCTCTTTTAAAGAGGCGTTTTCATTCTGCAGTTCGCTGACCTGTTTTCGCTGCTCCGCATTCTCAGTCTCCAGGGCACTGACTTTTTCGCTCTCTCCGGTCTCTTTTTCCAGGTACCGGTCCGTCACATCCACACAGATGCTCTGAAACTCTTCCCCGCCTTCCCGGTTCCTGCATCTGCTGATCCAGCCGAAGAGCCTGCCCTGCATGCCGTCTGCGAACAGTGCATCCACTTCCCCGGAATACGGACTTCCGCTCCTGCTGACAGACTGCAGCGCCCTCATGGCTCTGTCCCGGCTCTCTTCCCCGATCATGCGGAAGACACTCTCTTCCAGTGACTTCATATAGGCATCGGCAGCAGCCGGA
>CACZQU010000601.1 GCA_902783305.1 uncultured Lachnospiraceae bacterium
TATAGGGGCGTGCAAAGAATCCATCGCTCCACTTGCGAGCAAGCTCGCAGTGGAGCATGGCTTTTTGCACTGGAGTCATAAATACACAGTGATGAAGATATTATTACTTGAAGTTTCAGTCTTTCGTAATGCCAGAACATCTGAAACTGTTGGTCTTTACGATGATTATCCATTTCCATCTGGAAGGCAGGTAAGCACCTGCAATGGTAATCCGGAAGAACATATTAGTGCTTCCACAGATACGGTATTTCCAGTATATCAGATAGTTCCGCAGAAAGAAAGAAGAAAAATTGAAAAGAACGCGTAGATGATTTACAATAAAGAGGTAAATGGGAGTAAAAGACGATATGGAAGAAAAGAAAACCGGAAGAAGCTGTGATACCATGCTGATGGAACGGGTCTTTGCCATGGACGATTACCAGACAGCCGCGCCCCGTCTGATTGTCCGCCTTCTGAGTGCCTGCAGGACAAATGTGCCCGGGCAGGGATATCGAAGAATCGGCGATATTGCCATGGTATTATATCTGATTCTGGATGAATGTGAAGGACATCTTGTGAGCATGCGGGTGAGCGCCCGGCAGTTCAGAAAGTGGAACAGGCAGGAAGAAGATCTTTTTCAGACGGCAATGAACAATACCATTCTGAGAGACCCTCCACGTCTGTACAGGCTGGAAACCCTGCTGTCAGGAGAAAACCAGGAAGGACAGGCATTTATGGATAAGGCAGATCCGTTCTGTTTATCGTCCGGCGTCTGTGGAGACTGTCTGACGACAGAAAGAAAACTGAACGGAGCTGTGGCTGCGTTTTATCCGGGAGTTGCTGCACGGCTTTCGGAAATAATGGGCAGCGATTTTTTTCTGGCTTTTACCAGCATGCACGAAGTGATGCTTCATCCACTGGAAAGCGCATCCCCGGAAGTGCTCAAGGAGATTCTTGAAGAAACGATCCATGAAGCGACCGGCGCTGAAGATTTCCTTTCTTATGGGATCTTTCGTTACTTCCGGGAGGACGATACCATCAGACAGGTTTTATAACGGAAGAGAAAACGGGCAGGGTTTTGTCCGAAACCGTACTGTGGATTTTTACGGGAACGGGATCAGAAGGGATTAAGCCGGAGATCTGGCATGCGTTTGATGATGAGGAGGAGTGATACAGGGATGAATCTGAATGAATTTTATGAGATGATCGAAAACTTCATTTTTATTGAGGACGAACCAGAGCCCTCCAATATTCTGTTTCTTCCGGGGAACCGCTTCCCTCACATGGCGCGTAAATGCGCCGCCATGTACAGGGAAGGAATTGCCCCATGGATCCTTCCCAGCGGCAGATATGCTGCAGGACAGGAGAAATTTGAGGGAGCTGCCGTCATGTCAGATTGTTATCCGGGACCTTACGAGACAGAATGGGCCTTCCTGAAGGATGTGCTGGTAAAAGAAGGAGTTCCGGAAGAGGCGGTTCTGCGGGAGGACAGGGCAACATACACCTGGCAGAATGCCAGCTTCTCCCGGGATGTCACGCAGCAGGCAGGACTGGATATTCAAAAAGCAATCATCTGCTGCAAAACGACTCATGCCAGGAGGTGCCTCGAATATTACCGGATCGCATTTCCCCAAACCAGGCTTCTGGTATGTCCTGTAGACTGCGAAGGCATCACCCGGGAAAACTGGCGAAAGAGTGCTCTGGGGATCCATACCGTGATGGGTGAAGCCGCCAGACTGGTGGAGCAGTTTTCTCTGTTGATGCCTCAGATATACACATAAGCGCTGCCGGTGAATACAGGCAGCAGTGGTTCGTCTTCTTACCCGTTGATTTCGCTGCGCCGGATGCGTACCGTCTCTATCCTGTTTTGTCTCATTGCATCCACGGTAAGCCGGATGTCTGGTTCAGGCTGGACACTGTCCCCTGCTCTGGGCATCCGGTCAAGCTTTTCCATGATATATCCTCCGATGGAATCATTGTCTTCCGAGGTAAGATGAAGGGAAAGCTTTTCATTGATATCGTCCAGTTTTGCGGAGCCCAGCGCAAGATATTCGGTTCCCTCTGTGACCGTACGGATTTCTTCCATCTCATCTTTGTCATATTCATCCCGGATTTCCCCGACGATTTCCTCCAGCAGATCCTCCAGAGTAATCAGCCCTGCCGTAGATCCGTATTCATCCAGAACAATGGCAAGGCTCACCGAGTCTCTTCGCATTTCGACAAGCAGATCGGCAATATTCTTGTATTCATAGGTAAAAAAGGCTTCCCTCAGGATTGAACGGATCTGGAAGCCCTCCCCCGGATCCGCTGCAAGAAGGTCTTTGATGTTGATCGTACCGATCACATTTTCCGTATCATTTTCATATACCGGATACCGGGTATGCATATATTTCCGGAATACCTCGAGAAGACGCTCATAAGAATCATTCACATCGATAAAAACCATGTCGATCCGGGGAATCATAACATTTTTGGCAACGGAATCATCCAGATCAAAGACATTGTTGATCATCTCTTTTTCTTCGTTCTCTATGATGCCTTCCTGTTCTCCTGCGCTTACCATCGTACGAATCTCTTTTTCCGTGACCTGGTTCGGCCTGGCATCCGGATCAACACTAAGCAGTATCATGATTCCTCTGCTCAGTTTATCCACGACCCATATCGCAGGAGTGAACAGGTTCATCATGAGGTGGATGATCCTGGCGTAGCGAAGGGCAAAGCCTTCCGGCTGCGTGCTTGCCAGGGTTTTGGGAGTGATTTCTCCGAAAACCAGAACGAACAGCGTCAGAAGACCGGTAGATATGCCCACATAAGCATTTCCGAATACCTGGATAGTAAGAGAGGTGACAAGGGCAGAGGCTGCCATATTGACAAGATTATTTCCGATGAGAATAGCGCTAAGCATCTGATGAGGATTTTCCAATATCCTGACCAGCACCTGAGCTCTGCGGTCGCCGGTGTTGGCCCTGGACTGAATATGCAGCCAGTTTACGGTAGTCATGGCTGTCTCTGCGGAGGAAAAAAAACCTGACAGCAGAAGTAAAGCAATAATAAAGATTAACTGGATCATTATGGAAAAATTCATGTCGGGTGCTCCTGGTCAATTATTTATCATGAAACGGATCGGCAAAAATGCTCCGTTATGGTTACTCTATATCTTACTTTTCACTGCAGGAAAAAACAAGAGGGAAAAAAATGTTTGAAATCCCCTTCATTTATGCTATACTAGGCAAAGGTTATATCGGAAGCGCCTGAGATCCGGAGCGGATATCTCAGGACTTCTGCATATACCGCGCCGGATCAGGTGATGTCATCCATTTTATTCCGGGCGCGGCTACTATTTTGAAAGGAGCAAAAGATATGGAGCATGTAAGGACGTTGAATACCCGGAATCTGAATACGACGGTGAAAACCGGCGGATGCGGTGAATGCCAGACATCCTGTCAGTCTGCCTGCAAAACCTCCTGTACAGTGGGTAACCAGAGCTGCGAGCAGAAAACCGGAAAGTAAGAATTCACGCATGTGGTGTTCTCTGACATATATCACTGGTATTCATAGCGGTTTCCATCGGTACTGACCGGTGATACGGGAATATTGTGACTGTACAGTTACGAAATATGATGAGAAACGAATGAAACACATGCATTTTTATTCGTTTACCTGCGCCGGCTGTATACCGCTGAAGCGGCGTGCAGCCGTGTACATCGTTATGGTAATGCGCAATTGTGTTTTGTGCGTACTGTAAATATCCGGTATGGATATTCCAGAACTTCTGCATATGCTGCGGGCGGAAATGAAGCATTTCATCTGACGGCTCCCGCTGGCAGAGTATACAAGCA
>CACZQU010000602.1 GCA_902783305.1 uncultured Lachnospiraceae bacterium
GAATTTCTCACGGAACCCAGAGATCTTTCACAGGCGGCTTCTCTGGCCCGGATCATGATGACCTGCCGTCTGTACAGCGACGAAGAGAGAATCCGGCAGATCGTCGTCTGTCATGACCAGATGGCCCGGGAGGAAATCTATCCGATTACCAAAGGGGTCTGTTATCCACGGATTTATACTCCGGACGCGGTGATCCTGTTCCAGGATGAAAAGAAACGCCGGTACGAAGCCACTATCGATTACAATCTGGTGAAGCTGATGGATTCTCCTGTCCTGGTGGAGAAGGTTCTGCAGGCTGGCTGCGAGGAAGCAGGTCTTCTGCTGAATTATGTGGAGAATCACAAGGTAACCCGGGAGAATCTTTTTATTTACGAGGCGGCGTCGAGATCCGAGGGCTTGTCGGAATCATACCGGAGAAAGGTGAAGCAGGAGATTCTGAAGTACTTTGCCGACCAGGTGCAGGGAAAGGACCTGGACGGTTTTCTTGAACGGATTGATTACAGCGATTACGTCTATGTGGATAAGGAGCGCCTGCTGGATGCTCTGATCGACAGCGGGCTGTATGAAAAGGCCATGGACATCATCGAGGAATACGGCAGTGAAGGCCTGGGAAAGATCCGGAGGTTTACCCTTGCGAGTGCCATGATCCGAGAGACTCATTTTGCTCAGAATGAGGAACTCCTTTCCATGGCCGAGGAGTGCTTTCACGAAGGAAAATGGGATGAGCCGATCCTGGAGTACATGGCAAAATGGAGGAACGGACCAATTGATGAAATCATCCACCTTCGCCGGGTCATGATATCGGAGGGAATGGATACCAGGGATACGGAGGAAAAAATCCTCTGCCTTCTGATGCTTGCTTCTGACTACCGGAAGGAAGGAGAGGAGGTATTGTTTGACTATATGCGGCATGGAGGAAACGAGACGGTGGTCAATGCATACCTGTCTTTGATTTCCTATGGATGTTTTGTCAAGGAAAATCCCATGAGCCCCTATATCCTCAAAGTTCTGCTGGAAGCGAGGGAAAATGAGAGGCAGATGGACAGGATCTGCAGCCTTGCCCTTTTCAAGGAGCTGTCCAGAGGAAAATCAGGACAGCCGAATGCGCAGGAAATCGAAAACGAGATTCTGGAGCAATGTATGCGGGACGGTCTGCAGTTCGCTTTTTTCCGGCGTCTGACTGCACAGCAGCTTGCCCCATGGCAGCTGGATGACAAGGTTTTTGTGGAAATTCATGAGGATCCCGGAGCCAGAGTGCTGCTGTCCTACCGGATGGATACGGGCCTTGGCGAGCTCACTCCTTACCGGACGGAGCCCTTGCACAATATTTATGAAGGAATATTCAACCGCTGCTTCACTCTGTTTTACGGAGAGAGCATTCACTATTATTTCCAGGTGGAGAAGGACGGCAAGGTAAACCGGACTTCCGAGCGGACACTTTGCATGAGCCGTGTGGAGGGGGCTTCTCCCAGCCGGTATCAGAGGATCAATCAGATGCTGTCCGCAAGGCGCCAGGGAAAGAGAGAGGAGCTCAGGGATAAGATCAGGCAGTATCAGCTCCAGGAGACATATGTGAAAGAGATATTCCGGATCCGTTAGGCGGAGGTGTATATGAACGAAATCCGAGATCTGATCGTGGGAATCGATTTTTCCAGGGAATTTTCCCAGATTGCGTATTTTGACAGAAAAGCCGGCGAGCCGGTTTCCGTTGCCCAGGTGGTCGGCAGTACGGTCTATGAGATTCCGACAAGGATCTGCCGAAGGACGGATCCGAAGGGCGGGTACTGCATCGGTCAGGAGGCAGATTACTTTTCCCGGGAGAGAGACGGAATACTGATTGAAAACCTTTATGAAATCTGCGAAGGCGAATCCTCCGTCGCGGTAGGAGAGGAGCTGGCTGAACCATGGAGACTGGCTTCCCGGTTCATCAGCGGTCTTCTTGGGCTTCTTGGCGTTTCGGATGTGGTACGGAACACCCGCTGTCTTGTCGTCACTGTACCGGAGCTGTCAAGCATCCAGGTCCGGAATCTCTCCCGTGCCTGTGAAGAAGCAGGATTTCTCCGGGAAGAATACATGCTGATGGATTATGCCCAGAGCTTTTATTATTATGCGATGACCCAGCGCAGGGAGAACTGGAACCGGAATATCGGATGGTATGAATTCTGTCATGACGAGGTGACCTTTCACCGCCTGTCCGTGAATGCAGGAAGTACTCCTGTGCTGGTCCGGCTTGCCACAAAAGAGAGCAGGATGCTGCCCTCCGATGAGTCAGGGAGGGATGAGAGCTTCGGGAAATTTATCACCGATACATTGGGAGAAGAGCTTTATTCCACCGTATTCATTACCGGGGGAGGCTTCTCCACGGACTGGGCAAAGGACAGCGCAAAGGCTCTCTGCCAGCAGCAGAGAAAAGTCTTTTATGGCAATAACCTGTTTGCCAAAGGAGCCTGTGCGGCGGGAAAGGAGAGGAAGGAGAACAACAATCTCCGTACATACCGTTTCTTAAGCGACTCCATGATTCTGGCTAACGTGGGGATGGAAATGCGGATTATGGGAGCCCCCAGCTATTATCCGCTGATTGAAGCGGGGAGCAACTGGTATGAGTATCATCCTTCCTGTGAGCTGATCCTGGACAAGACGGATGAGCTGGTTTTTGTCGTGGGTAAAGCCGGTGAACCGGAAAAACGAAAAATCGCGATGCAGCTTCCGGGGCTTCCCTCCCGCCCGGACAAGACCACACGGCTGCGGCTGGAGATGGCTTATATTTCCAGGGAGGAATGCATCGTGACGGTGCGCGATCTGGGATTCGGGGAGATGTTTCCCTCCAGCGGCAAAATCTGGAGGGAATCCATCCGGTGGATTCCGGATCCGGTAAAGGATGCCGCCGCGAAAGAAAAGGAATCCTGAGGAGGTGGAGGCATGAGCGCATATATTCTGTGTCAGAATGCTCTGGCGAATCAGCCGTACTTTATCGAAAATATACAGATGAACATCTACTCCCTTGAGGAACTGTGCTATTATCTGTACCACAATATCTATCTTGCTGATGAGACGCTGATCAATGACAATCTGTTCAGCTGGATTTCCAATGAGCTGAGGCTTCCCGTACTGGCATCCCGGCTGAAGCAGAATGCCGGAAAGTTTTCCGGGATCGAGGACTTTGTCTACCCGATCTTCAAAGAGATCAACTATCTGACTTATGACGAGCTGAAAGCCTTCGGGGCTGTGCTTACACAGTATGATACTGAACCGGCGGTTCTGACCCGGAAGAAAAAAGCCGATGCCTTCATGGCCAATGGGATGGTGGTTAAAGCGATCAGTCTGTATGAGAACCTTCTGGCAAAAGAGGAGCCGCTTCCCGAAAAGGATAAGGAGCGGCAGGAAGCGCAGCAGCTTAAAGGAACGATCTGCTACAATTTAGGGTGCGCTTACAGTTATCTTTTCCAGATGGAAAAGGCGGCTGAGTATTTCTACCAGGCTGCGCAGATTTCAGGCAAGGATGAGGATATGGCGGCTTATCTGCTGGCCTTCCGCTGTACATGCACGGCCCGGGATTTTGAAGCGCATCTGGTCCGGCTGCCGGTCAGCTCCCGGATCAGGGAGCTTGTGAAGGAAGCTCTGGAGCGATACCGCGCTCTTAAGAAGCCTCAGGTTCCGGCAGGCGCAGAGGATGAAATTCTGGACAGTCTGATGAGGGATTATCACAGGTGTATGACCTAGGCGGAAGCTGTAACGTGATCTGGTGATTGCTTTCTGAAGGGCTGAGTATGGCTTGACGGTCCTGTGATGATTGAGATATAATACCTTTTCGTGGGTATCCCGTGTAATGGAATATCTGTGCACCGGATATGGCCAGATGCTTATAGACTGATGATAGAAACAGGAGACAAAAATGAGTACGGATCGATACACAAGTCCTCTTTCCCAACGATACGCGAGCAAGGAGATGCAGTATTTGTTTTCCCAGGATATGAAATTCCGTACATGGAGACGTCTTTGGATTGCTCTGGCAGAGACGGAAAAGGAGCTGGGTCTTCCCATTACCCAGGAGCAGATTGATGAACTGAAAGCTCATCAGGATGATATCAATTATGAAGTCGCGCTGGCCAGGGAAAAGGAAGTGCGTCATGATGTGATGTCCCATGTCTATGCTTACGGGGTGCAGTGCCCCAAAGCGAAAGGGATTATTCATCTGGGAGCTACCAGCTGCTATGTGGGTGACAATACCGATATTATTATCATGTCCCATGCTCTGGAGCTGATCCACAGGAAGCTGGTGAGCGTGATCGCCGAGCTTGCGGATTTTGCCAACAAATATAAAAGTCAGCCGACACTGGCGTTTACTCATTTTCAGCCGGCTCAGCCTACTACAGTAGGAAAGAGGGCGACCTTGTGGCTGCAGGATTTTCTGATGGATCTGGAGGATCTGGAGTATGTCTCCGATTCGCTTAAGCTTCTTGGCTCCAAGGGTACCACCGGGACCCAGGCAAGCTTTCTTGA
>CACZQU010000603.1 GCA_902783305.1 uncultured Lachnospiraceae bacterium
GACTCCCCCGGTGATTCCTATGACCTTTTTCATCGTTATTTCGCCCCATACCAGTTTGATCCCATATGCATATCGATCTCCAGCTCGACCTTGAGATCCGCAGCTCCTTTCATTTCTTCCATCAGGATCCGCATGGCCTGGTCGGTTTCTTCCTTTTTTGCCTCGATCAGCAGTTCGTCGTGAACCTGCAGAATCAGCCTGGAGGCGAGCCCTTCCTCTTTCATTCTCCGGTAAACCCGGTTCATCGCGATTTTGATAATATCGGCTGCAGTGCCCTGGATCGGGGAATTCATGGCAACCCGCTCTCCAAAGCTTCGCTGCATAAAGTTACTGGATTTCAGCTCAGGAACAGGTCTCCTCCGTCCGAAAAGCGTCGTGACATATCCCTTCTCCTTCGCCTGAGTGACCATGGAGTCCAGAAAAGTCTTGATGCCCGGGTAGGTCTGGAAATAGTTTTCAATATATTCCTGAGCCTCCTTACGGGATATGCTCAGATCCTGGCTCAGCCCAAAAGAGCTGATGCCATAGACAATCCCAAAGTTGACCGCCTTCGCGTTTCTTCTCTGCAATGGCGTGACCTCCCCAAAGGGAACATGGAATACCTGGGAAGCTGTCATCGCATGGATATCCTGCGCTTCCCTGTACGCTTCGATGAGGTTTTCATCTGCGGACATATGAGCCAGCACTCTAAGCTCGATCTGCGAGTAATCCGCATCGATAAAGACATAGCCCGGATCAGGCACAAACACCTTGCGGATCAGGCGTCCCAGTTCCATGCGCACAGGAATGTTCTGAAGATTCGGCTCCGTTGAGCTGATTCTTCCCGTGGCCGTGATGGTCTGATTGAAGGTGGAATGAATCCTTCCATCGGATCCTATGACGGCAAATAGTCCGTCCGCATAAGTGGATTTCAGCTTGGTGAGCTGACGGTATTCCAGGATCCGGCTCACAATCGGCTGTTCCGGCGCCAGCTTCTCCAGAATGTCGGCGGAGGTGGAATAGCCGGTTTTGGTCTTTTTTCCTCCTGGAATTCCCAGCTTCTCAAACAGGACAACTCCCAGCTGCTTCGGAGAGTTGATATTAAACTTTTCTCCGGCCAGATCACAGATTTCCTGCTCCAGCTCGTTTATCCGGACAGCGAGCTTCTCACCGTACTCCCGGAGCTCTTCTCCCTGAACCCGGATCCCGCTCTTCTCCATGGCACGTAATGTATACACCAGCGGAAGCTCGATTTCCTCATAAATCCTCCGCATCCCCTGTTCCTCGAGAAGCTTCATCATCGGCTCTCTGCACGCAAAAGCCGTCATGGCCTGAAAGCAGGCATATCGGGCCAGCGCCGGATCCTTGTCCAGAAACGCGGCCTTCAGCTTCTTTTTTCCAAAGAGGGTTTCCCGGGAAGGGAAGTGGATTCCGTTTCCATACTCCTTGATCACCCTGTCATAAGGGTATTCCGACTGAAGAGGATTGAGGAGATAAGCGGCGACAGAGCAGTCAAAGGAGTTCTTGTCTTCATCAAGCGGTACCGATCTTAGCAGCTCCTTCAGATCCATGCAGCAAAGGATACAGCTGCGGGACAAGGACAGTATACCGGCGCACAGGTCTGTCCGGGAAAGACCGTTCCCCACCTGCGCGAAATACATTTCCCGGATTCCTTCTTTTCCCGTGAAGCCGAAACCGGCGCCATAGATCTCCTGGTCATCCGAAAGAAGACAGATACCGCAGCTGCCCGGTCCTTCCCTGAGAATCAGGGAGACCAGACCCTCTACTCCCTGCGTGTCTTCGATCGTAAAAATCTCCAGGTCTTCTTCCACGGAGACAGTCTCCTGCCCGAAACGGGGAAGCAGATTTCTGAAATCCAGACGGACAAACATGTCATACGCTTCTTTGGTGAAAAGGTCATGATACCGGGTATCCTCCAGGGAAAAATCCAACGGAACCTCTGTACAGATCGTCGCCAGCTCTTTGGAAAGCAGTGCCAGGTCATAGTGATCTCTCATGGCCTCCATCGCCTTTTTCGGTTTGATTTCGTCCAGATGATCATGAGCGTTTTCAATGGATCCATATTGTCCGATCAGCCGGGTGGCTGTTTTTTCTCCCACACCCGGAAGACCCGGAATGTTGTCGGAGGCATCCCCCATCAGAGCTTTCAGCTCAATAATCTGAGCCGGGGTAACCTGATATTTCTCAAGCACCTGCTCCGCAAAATAATCCTCTACCGTCGTTTTCCCCCTGGCTGTCTTGGGCATGCGGATCTTGACCCGGCTGCTGGCCAGCTGAAGAAGATCCCGGTCGCCGGAAAGAATCGTCACATCCATTCCCTGCTTTCCATATGCAGCCGCAAGGGTTCCCAGAATATCATCCGCTTCATAGCCTTCTTTGGTAATAATCCGGACTCCCATTGCCGTAAGCATTTCCTTCATCAGAGGAACCTGAGAGGCCAGCTCCTGGGGCATAGGCTTTCTCGTTCCCTTATAAGCTTCATACTTTTTGTGCCGGAAGGTGGGTGCGTGTACGTCAAAAGCCACTGCCACATACTGAGGATTTTCTTCTTCAATGGTCTTCAGGAGGATATTGATAAACCCATAAACCGCTCCTGTGTGAATGCCTTCCGAATTGGTCAGATCGGGGAGCCCGTAAAACGCACGGTTCAGCATGCTGTGCCCGTCAATCAACAATAATTTGCCATCCATTCCCGTTCCTCCGGATTAATGTAACTGCATGACTGTACAGTTACGGATTTTTCTGCCGCCGCTGTACAAAAAAATATATGGAGCAGCTTATTCTCAGTTTTTGAAGCTGTGGATCGGTGCCGGAATCCTTCCGCCTCTTTCCACAAACGCTTCACATGAAAAACGATTGACCGGCATGATTGGCGCATGGCCAAGGAGACCTCCGAATTCCACAGATTCCCCGACTCCCTTTCCGATAACCGGAATCAGCCTCACCGCCGTAGTTTTCTGGTTGATCATCCCGATCGCCGCTTCATCCGC
>CACZQU010000604.1 GCA_902783305.1 uncultured Lachnospiraceae bacterium
CTATAGCCTTCCTTTTTTGCTGCTTGAAGATTTCTTTTTATTTGCTCCGGTTCGGGGATCTCATCAATTGAGATACGATAGTAGGTTTGATTATTCCTTTTTCCCTCAAGATAAATAATACCGTCATCTTTTAGGTACCGTATGCTGCGGCTCAATTGTCGGGGATCTAATTGGAGACGTTCAGAAGCTTCGGATATACAAAAATTATACTTGTTTTCGTTAATCAGGCTCAGGAGAAAGATTGAGAATTTTCCCATCACCTTCTCCCTGCTTTCAGCGTATTTACTGAGGAGTTCGATAGGAGAGTTACTGGGCGAAACAGCTGTGTCTTTATTAAGATCCGTTGCCGGAAGTTGTTCTGATTTTTTATTCAAAGCATTTGTGCTTTGAGTTTTGTTGTGGTTGTTTGAATGATCTGATACAAACTCGTGAGAAGGTGTTGAAAGCGATTTCTCAATAGGCAATGAAATTTCAGTCGGCATTTCCGAATGTATTGGGGTGAGCGCCATGTGCGCAAGAGCGATTTCAGCCTGTCTGTTTTCATCTTCTCGAGTTCTTTTCCGCAAGGCGCGTTCATCGATTGCCCTAGACAACAACTCCATGAAGTATTCGATGAAGTATGTTAAATCCCCGGAGTTCTCTTCGCGAAGAATGTTCTCTATCGCTCCAAAATAACCGTAGCTTTTCCTTGCGATCAATGCTGACAGACTGATTTCAGAAAAAAAGGTGTAGCCAGATCGCAAGAGAATCATATTAGAAAGGATACGTCCCAGGCGCTCATTTCCTTCGGGAAAAGGTCTCACGAGTATCATCCAGGCTTGTGCAATGGCAGATTTAATAAGTGGATGGATATTTGGATCTGAAAGAAATGCTGTAATCTCATTTGCCCGCGAAGGAATATCACTTGGCGATGGGAAAACAAAAAGCTCACCGTTCGTAGAGGAAAAATCGGAAAGATTATCTATGCGGAAGTCATGACCACCATTGTCCATCCCATCTGTAAGAATGTAAGAGAGCTCCTTCATCAAAGGGATGTCGATCTGGCGATATAGGTTTGAACTTGCATAATTGCCGGCTAACCTGTTGTTTGTGATGAGCTGTTCCTCAATATCCCTTGGAGGCAAATCACTTGTCAAATAGTCCATCGCTGCCTGCATTGTGATTTGTGAGCCTTCCACGTAGCTGGTGTAAAATATCTCTTCTAACGAACATACAGGTAAAGAATTTGTATAGGGATCAAAATCTGATTCGTTTTCATAGAGAGTATCTACAATCTTTTCGCTGGCACTTACCATTTTGGGGGTTACAACATACCAGTAAGGTGTCCCCCGACAGCTGATCAGAGGAAGAACATTACTATTTGAACGTCTGCGATTTTGTAACTCTTCCCACAGAGTGTCCGGTTTAATACCCAGAGGTATGCGTGAGAGCATTTCGCGCTTGGAAAAATAATGCTGTTCCAGATGTCGAATTAGTTTTTCCCGATCCATACTACCCTCCTGTCATTATATGTTATGTCAATGTAGTTCCAGATCGACTGGCTGCGCTTCTGTGAGATGGAAGCGGACTGCTCGATGAGAAGGGAGATATTCTCCGCGGCATACCCGTGGCTGGCCATCAGTCCATCCGACTAAATGCTTGATCTTTTTCAAAAGGCTTCTACCGCTTATTTCAAATTGCACAGTGCGTTCTTCTGGCATTACAACCGCCTGTTGGTCATCAACTGAACAAGCCTTCAGCAGGAGCATTTTTTCATTTTGATTAATGTAGACCTGAATATGTTTCGGCCAGTCAAGTGCGTCAAGCACTCCTTCATTGAGAAGGATGGAGCCTTCCCATTGATCCAGGGTTAGCAGGATTTCTTTGCTCATTAGTACACCTCCATTGTATTATTCTGTGATGTTTGTTCTACATTTTCTTCAGGGATGTTTTCACTTTCAACAGGTTCCATATAGCCATTGGAAAGGTCGATCTTTGTAGATGCCGTGTGTTCCTCTACACTAAGGCCGAATGTTTCTAGCCATTCACTGGGTAGTATAGGCTTGGGGCGCTTAAGTTTTCCGGTTTCTGGATCGCGGCTCTGTGGCAGATACGCTTCTTTGGCGGTGAGGTCGAACAGGTATAGGCTCTCGCCCTGGTAATTGATTTTCATTCCCTGCAGCTTATAGCGATACAGAGTATCCCATCCCATGAGTTCATACAGCTTTGTCGTGAAAGGCCTGCAGGTTATTTCGCGGCTCTTCCTCTTATCGCCTTTTATGACGCACCATCGAACGGCGTCACGGGCTCCTTCGTCGCAGGGGCGGATTGCTAATTTACGTTCTTCAGGATTGATAAGAAATTGCACGTAGGTTGCATCTTCTAGTTTGCTGATGCAGGAATTGTTAAAGGTGATGGAGTTGCCGCGGATCGTCATTGCCGGATCAAAGCGGTGGGAGATGAACTCTCTTCTTACAACCTGGTAACCACTAAAGCTGAAATTCGCCTCTTCCGAGAGTCTTTTGGCTTCCTGGCGTTCTTCACGGCTCAAGCTTTTAGCCGGCGGTGGTGAAGCGATTCCCTGCTGGTGGGAAGGAAAGTTGTTTCTTTGTATTCCCCCGGACGGAGCCGGCCTGAATACTGGCTGCCTCTGTTGCGGCCATGTTTGTACGTTTTCAATCATTGTTTAAGCTCCTTATAGTTGTGTATTAATCAGCCGTTACAAGGTTTTTCTTGGGGCGTTCCAGTTCTTTTTTCTGAAGCCGCTGCTTCTTTATGGTTTTTGCAGGCCATATTTTTTCCACCAATAGCCGGTCTAGCTCATCGCAGATATCCAATGCGCCCTCTGCCAAATCGATCTGTCCTAATGGCTTATTCAACAGTTCCTGATATGCCTTTTTCATGATCGGCTCTTCGAAAGCGCCGTATACCATGCGACTAGATTCCTCATGCAGTAAACACTCGCAGCGGTAAATAAAGCCGAGCCAGTATGCGTAGGAAAGATCATCAATATTGCGATTGGGTTCAGGAGGCAGATTTTTGAGTGCCGGTGGAAGCCGGAGCATTTCTTCATCGTAAGCCTGGGAGAGGAGTAGACTTTTATTTTGCCCTGCCTCTGCATGGCTGATGATATCGTCAATCCAATATAAGGCTTCCACTATTGTTTCAGGGCTTTTGAGTAGCATGGGAACACGTAACAGGTTCGAAAGCTCATCATTTTCCATACCGCTAGCAGCCGCAAAACTGACATCAAATACCCCTGCAAGCTGGCTCGTCATAAATCGTGGTGCAAAATCACTCATTGCGAAGCCCATCGAGGCGGCTTCCATGAATAGGTTCCCCTGTTTCATGCAGTAGGTCAGGTCGCGCATATTAAAGCTTTTTGCAACCTTAATTACATTTCTGTTTTGTGGTGAAGCGCGGGACAACTTCATTAGCCTTTTGACATTTGCAGAAAGCGGGCGGCTTTTAGCCGGATCTCGTGAAGTACGCATTTTTATTCCTCCGTTAATGTATTTGATACGTCAATTGGCCCATCTGAGATGACTTCCGGGTTGCGAGGAAAGGCTGGCGGGTTTTCCCTGATTTTTTGAAGGAGTGTATTGATAGCCGTTTCATCAACGGTGTGTGTAATGTCGAGTGGTCGAGCTTCCGCCATCATATCCCGGCTGATTTTTGAAGGATCGCCTTTGAGATTTCTTATACCCGGCTCATATAAATGGATTGGCGTACCGAACCGTTTTTTATTCGTCTCCACAGCATGCTGGAATTTCGCTTCTATCTCATTGATTTCCTGTGGCTCGTCTTCATCAGGTGGGTAGTAGTAGCTTTTTGCATCTTCATATTCTGCTGCGTTATTTGAAGTTTCTTTCTTTGCGATGATTGCCTCCTCTTTTTTAGATGCGGTTTGACCTACATAATTGTCGAGGTCGAAAACAAGTACGGTATCTCCAAAGGAGGAAGGGTACTTGCCTTTCACGCATCGGCAGGGGATACGAAAATAGTATTCATTTTCCCAACCCATACTCTCGTAAATTACTTTTACGAGCGGAGCAGCACTTTTGTATTTTCTGGTCCAGGGTATTGCATTCGGGTGAGAAGAAAGGCAGGGTCTGACGACAACCATCCTTTCAACAGGATTAAACAGGAATTCTACTGTTTCTGCTTCTGGGAGCTTTAGGATACAGCTTTTATTAAAGGTGATTCCTTTTGGCGTTATGCGGA
>CACZQU010000605.1 GCA_902783305.1 uncultured Lachnospiraceae bacterium
TGGGACGGTATCCGTCCGGATATCACCGGAGCACCTCTTCTGTTTCGGTGTGAAGAATCGATGTTGTCTTGAGGCTTCTACAGTACCGTCTGTACTTCCGGTCGGAATACAGCACACCCGGCGGAGGAATTATCCGCCGGGCTTGCTGTTCCATCGTACAAATAAATACTCATAAACGAATGAAATGACTGCATTTCATTCATTTACCTGCGCCGGCTGTACGCCGTCTGAAGCGGCGTGCGGCCGTATGCATCGTTACAGTAATGCGCATTTATTTACTGCGCTTACGGTAAATGACAATCAGTCAAGGGCATCCTCGGTAAGCTCGCCGTTGTCGATATAGATCTGGATAAACTCATCGACGTTGTCTTTGTTGATTTCAGGAGCATTGACATAATCATTGACATCGGTGTATTCCATTTCACCATTGAGAACCTTCTCGCAATACTCCATGTTGAGCTTGGCGATTTCGCCGGCATCCTGAAGAGCGGTAGCGGTAAGAAGGCCTTCCTTGATCAGCAGGCAGCCCTGAGCTGTTCCGTCAACACCGTAAGCCAGGAAGCTGGGAGTTCCGTCTTCCGCAATGTAATCGGTATTGTTCCTGACGGCTTCGATAGCGCCGGCAGCCATATTGTCATTCATGGAAATGATGGCATCGATATGAGTTCCGCCCTGTACCCAGGTTTCCATCAGATTCATGGCTTCGTCGTTGTTCCAGTTTGCGAAATCCTCATAGAGAATCTTGACATCGTCACGGACATCGAAGAAATAGGTATCCCATGCTTCACGACGCTTCTCGGCATGATAATTTCCGGACGGCCCCTTCAGGACGACGACATTAGCGTTTTCCGGAACCTCTTCCACTGCGCGCTGAGCGCCGACAGCAGCCTGGGCAACCGGATCCGCGTCAACAGTGCCGGTTCCCTCGAGAACAGCATTGTCTACCTCGGGATCACCGGTCTCGCCGTCGAGATCCGCCTGATGGGTGGTAGGATTGGTCGTGATAACCGGAATACCGGCATCCGCAATCGCTTTGACATAAGGAGCCTGGGCAGCATTGTTGTTGGACTGCACGATGACATAGTCATACTGCTTGGTGATGCAGTCTTCGAGCTGTTTTGCCATCTCGGCGTCATCAGCCTCGCCGCTGACGCAGGTCAGTTCGATATCGTCATACTCGTCGGCAGCTTTTTTCATTTCACTGGTCAGCCAGGCGGCGAAGGTGTCGGCGCTGGCACGGGCGACGAAGCATACACGATACGCATCATCAGCCATTGCAGTGATGGGAGCGGCAAGCATTGCTGCGGAAACGACAGCAGCGGTCAAAACTTTCCATTTCTTCATTTTTCTTATCCTCTCTTCTTGTACTGGTGTACGATGGTTGTGAAACTAAGGTTGTCAGTTACATTATGATGCATCCCCTGTCCCCGGAGGGGAACCGGGGAAACATGCGCTTACTTGGCGGAGGACTCCTCTTTCACGGCCATGATCTGCTTCGTGGTTTTCCGGTTCTTGCTCTGAATATCAAAGGCGACGGCGAAGACAATGATAGCGCCTTCGATGATGCTCTGGATGTAGGAGTTTACGCCGATCAGATTCATGATGTTTTCCAGGAAGCCGATGATGAACGCACCCGCGACAGTACCCATGACCGTTCCCACACCGCCGGAGAAGGAGGTTCCGCCGACGATGGCAGCGGTAAGTCCCGTCATCTCATATCCTACTGCCCCGTTGGGAATACCGGAATTGTTTCTGGCCATAAAGATCGCTCCGGCCAGGCCTGCCAGAAGTCCGCAGAGGATATAGGAAATATATATGCTCTTTTTTGTGTTGATTCCGCTGGCTTCCGCGGCTTTCCGGTTGCCGCCGATGGCATACAGGCTTCGCCCGTACCGGGTATGGTTAAACAGATACCAGACAACGATGGTGATTCCAAAAACAATGATAACCGGCACGGGTACGGAGCCAACCATGCCCTGCCCCAGCTTGACAAACTTGCCGAGCTGGAGAATATTGGCACCGCCGGTGTAGTAAAGAGCGATACCTCTTGCGACCTGCTGCATGCCAAGGGTGGCGATAAACGCGGGGACATCGAACTGGGCGACAAAAACCGCATTGATGATGTTGCAGGCGACGCCGACGGCAAAAGCGACGAGCAAAGCGAGCAGCATGGATCTGGTACTCTTATAACAGGATACCGCCATGACTCCGGACAAAGCCAGAACGGATCCGATGGACAGATCGAGGAAGCCGCTGACAATCAGAATCATCTCCGCGTAAGCCAGGAGAATTCCTACACAAAGCTGTCTGGCGACATTCATCAGATTGTTGGCGGTCATGAAATAAGGGCTCAACAGGCTGCAGGCGATAAACATCACAATGAGCACGAGAAAAATAGAGAAACGCTGAAGATATCCGGAATACTTTGTTTTAACCATTGTCATGCCCCTTTCTCAGTAGTATTCAACAAACCTGTCGCCAGCATCATGATCCGCTCCTGACTGAACTCATTTTTCTCCAGGCAGCCGGTAATCAGACCCTGACACATCACGTAGATCCGGTCGCACATTCCGATGAGCTCCGGCAGCTCTGAGGAAACCATGATGATTGTCTTTCCTTCCCGGACAATATCCGTCATAAGCTTGTAAATTTCAAATTTTGCCCCCACATCAATACCTCGGGTAGGCTCATCCAGAATCATGATTTCCGGATTGCACAGCATCCATCTGGCCAGAAGCACCTTCTGGGCATTGCCGCCGGAGAGAGAGGAAATCAGGGTGTCCAGTGTAGGGGTCTTGACGGACATTTTTTCAAAGATGGTCCGGACATCTTCCTTTTCCTTGCGCTTGTGGCTGAACCCCCCATAGAAATAATTCTTCAGGGAGGCAAGGCTTGCATTCTCCGTGACACTCCTTACGGGGATGATCCCGTATTCCTTACGGTCCTCGGAAAGCATGATCAGGCCTTTTGAAATGGCGTCCTCCGGTTTTCTGATGAGAGCTTCCTTCCCGTCAATCAGCACAGTCCCTCCATCCTTGTGATCCAGGCCGTATACTGCCCGCATCACCTCTGTCCTTCCGGCACCTACCAGTCCGGCGAAGCCGACGATCTCACCCTTGCGGGCGTGGAAGCTGATCTGATCAAAGATTCCTTTTTCGTGGAAATCCTTTACTTCAAAGACGGTATCTCCCAGCGGAATATCCTCCTTCGGATAGACATTATCCATCTTCCGCCCTACCATGCGGGCGATGACCGTATCAATGTCCAGATTTTCCGCCCGGTCCGAGGAAACGACTGCTCCGTCCCGGATGACGGTAATGTCATCCGCGATCTGGAACACCTCGTCCATTTTGTGGGAAATGTAGACAATGCTGACGCCCTTCTCCTTCAGCTCGTGGATCTTGTCGAACAGGAGCTTTACCTCCCGCTCAGAGATGGATGAGGTTGGTTCATCCATCAGGACAATCTGGGCATTGTTGGTAATCGCTTTGATGATCTCGAGCATCTGGATATCGGAAACCGTAAGTGTCTTGAGCTTCTGGCTGGGCGCATAGTTCAGGTGCTCTTCCTTCAGAAACTGGACAGCGTCCCTGCGGACCTTTTTCCAGTCAACCTGACCGAATTTCCCGACGGGGAGACGCCCCATAAAAAGATTCTCTTCCACGGAGAGCTCAGACACATAATTCAGCTCCTGGGCAATCATGGAAATGCCATATTCCCTGGCCTGGATCGGATTGCGGATCTCCACCGGCTTCTCATCAATATAGATCTGTCCGGCATCGGCCTTGTACAGGCCGGTCAAGACTTTCATCAGTGTGGATTTTCCTGCGCCGTTCTCGCCGCAAAGTGCGTGAACGGTACCTTTTCGTACGGCAAAGCTGATATTGCTGAGCGCTTTGACCCCGGGAAAGGATTTCTCCACACCCTCTACCCTAAGTTTTATTTCATCCATAACTACAGCCCTCATTTTTTCCGGAGAGGATGATGATCCATACAGCAGATAAAGCACTGCTCTTATACCGGTACAGTCTTCCGCCGTCCGGTGCGGCACGACAGCGGCAAAGACTTTAGTAAAAGGCATAAGATTTTTCTAAATCATATCATTGTTTTTCCGGTTTTGCAATGTACACTGATCTTCATCTACAACAGGATATTGTTTTGGTTACTATTCACGGCCACTCCATTACAGATTTTTGACATACCTGCTGCCGTCAGAGACGAAGCCCATTTTGTTGACATAATCGAGATGCGCTTTGCTGTCTCCCTGATAAACAAGCTTCCTGATCCCGTAATTCGGAAGCTTGCTGTACAGAAAGGCACCGACGGAGCAGTCCCGGTAAGCCGGAGTGGAATAGTCCACGGCAATCTCCAGCTCTCCTTCGGACGTTCTGCGTCCCAGCAGCAGTCCCACCGGGTTTGTCCCGTCACTGACGATATAGGCAGCATCGTAAGCGCCCTCCGGGTCGGCTTTGGGGAAAAATGTCCGGACATCGTCCAGATAATGGCGCAGGAGAAAACGGGCATAACTCATTTCCGCTCCGTCATCGGTCAGGACAAAGTTTGCTTCTGTCCGCTGCAGATGAATCAGATGATAAATATTGATGCCTACAAGGAAAAAATTCATCAGGGCAGTCGGATAAGATTTGATGATCAACGCGTAAATGGCAAAGATAATGCTGCCGATCATGTTGATGATCCTGAGCTTCACGACAGATGTCATCAGCATGGAAACGACGACCAGCAGTGATCCAAGATAACCAAAAAGTTCAATCAGCATCTGTGTACTCATTACTCATGATTCCCTCCTTTACTACAGCGGTTCCGATTTCCTTTAAGGAGCAGGAACTATGCAAAAGTATTAACGATTCCTCTGGGATATCAGACCCGGATAGTGTTATTATACCACGTTTGCAGATTATACGCTATACTTTTGGTCTGTTTTCACAGGGAATTTATCCCCGGGGCATCGGTTCGATTTGACAGTTCTATCTGACGGGGGTATAATCATTTCATCAAAAAGCCATAGATATTCATGGGGATTTGTACCTCAATCAATGGTCTGAAAAAGGAGGAACAGACGATGAAAAAGCAACTTGCACTTCTTCTGGCCGCTGCCCTGGCTGCGGGAGGCCTGACCACGCTGACATCAGCCGCCGGTAAAGACTATTCGGATTATACGATCCGTATTTATTCCAATTCCAATTCGACGGAGCGTACGACATGGCTCATCCACGCGGCAGAGGATGCGGGCTTCTCCATCAGTATTGATGACAACTCTGTCATATCCGGAGATACCGCGGCGATCCAGGCGGCAAACGAGAATAAAGACGGAGATATCATATTCGGTCTCAACGAGGTGCGCTGGGGACAGCTTCTGGCGGGAGAATATGAAAATCTTTCCGTGATGGACTGGGAGCCCACCTGGGCTTCGGAGGTTGGAGATTACGCTTATCCCGGCAAAGCCTATGGGCTGGTGATCCAGAATGTTCTGATGCTTTACCGTAACGATGAGCTGGGTACCAATGGAGAGGAACTGCATTTTGAACATTGGGCAGATGTGGTGGACAGCGGCTATACCTGGTACCGGCAGAACAAAGTAGGCGGAACGACTAACGCAAATATCAACTCTGCCATTCTGTATGCTTTCACCGATCCTGACTCTGAAGCCGGCGGGATTTCGCTGGATGGCTGGAAGACGCTGTGGAACTACTGCGCGAATGGCAAGTTTTCTTCCGATGATTCCTACAAATATGGCTTTGAACCTCTGAACAAGGGAGATGTCGCGATTTCCAGCTATTATTCCTCTTCTCTGTACGGCCAGATTGACGCTGCCGCGGAGAGCTCTGATCATCCGCTTATGGGTACCTTTGAGCCGGAAAACTGGGGACTTGTGGATATTGCGGACGGTACCTATTATATTGCCGAATATCTCGGTATCCTCGACAAAGCAGACCGGACTCCTGAACAGACAGAGGCTGTCGAGGCCTTTGCCGAGTGGTTTGGATCTGCCGAGGTCCAGGCGGAGTGGGGCGAAGAGTTTGATTCCTTCCCGTGCAATGCGACGGCGGCAGAGGAACTGTATCCGGACGGAATTCCTGCGATCTATGAGCTGCCCAATTTCTCCCTTAATCTGGTCGACGGTACCAATATGACCTATGCGGAGTATGTTGGAGCCAACACTTCTGCATGGACCAACATCATGACGAACCTGGGCTTCTACTGGGCAGATGCCTCTGCTGCTCCCCAGGAGCCGGACTGGGAATCTCTTGACTGGGCGACCCTGACCCAGGCCGCAGCTGAATAATCAACCTTCTGACCGACCAAAGGGGCGGGCCGCAGGCCCACCCCTTTTTACGCGTTAACCGTTCAGGTGAGGATTCGTTATGATTAGACTGAATGATATCGTGGTGAAATTCGGAGATTTCACTGCCCTTCACAATATTGAGGTTCATGTAAAAAAAGGAGAATTCTTTACCTTTCTCGGACCCTCCGGCTGTGGAAAGACCACTACCTTACGGACCATCACCGGCTTCATCGAACCTGCTGAGGGGACGGTGATGGTAGAGGGAAGAGATGTGACCCATGTCCCGATTGAGGACAGAAACATCGGCATTGTCTTTCAGAGCTATGCGCTTTTTCCCACCATGACTGTTTATGACAACATTGCTTTCGGACTGAAAATCAGGAAGCTTCCAAAGCCGGAGATCGACACGAAAGTCCGGGAGATTGCCCGGAAGGTGGATCTGACCGATGAACAGCTGGCCAAAGCGGTCTCCCAGCTGTCCGGCGGCCAGCAGCAGCGTGTGGCCATTGCCCGGGCGCTGGTCACGGATCCTGCCATCATCTGCATGGATGAACCGCTCTCCAACCTGGATGCGAAGCTGAGGGTCCAGCTGCGCAACGAACTGAAAAAGATGCAGAAGGAATTCGGGATCACAACCATCTATGTCACCCATGACCAGGAGGAGGCGCTGACTCTTTCTGACCGGATTGCCGTATTCAATAAAGGATACATCGAGCAGATCGGAACCCCAAACGAGGTATACAACCACTCCAGCTCGGAGTTTGTCTGCAACTTTATCGGTGACATCAACCGGATTCCGGAGGATGTGGTAAACAGACTGATCCGGTCGGGAGCAGACCTTCATCCGGACTGGCATAACTATGTGCGGCTGGAACGCCTCCATGTCAATACCCCTCCGGCTCCCGGGCAGCTGGTGCTTGACGCAAGGGTGGAAAGCGCGGAATACTATGGTCTGTATATCAAATATTATATGGATCTGGGGTCTCAGATCATAAAGGTCATCGAAAAAAATGACGGTGTACGGATCTATGAAGAAGGCCAGGAGGTAAAGGTGATCCTGGATCCGTCGGATATCATGGCTTATCCACCCGCCGGGAAGGGGGAGACGGGAGGGCTGTATGAATGAACGTGCAGACCGGAGGATCCGGGCAGAATGGATTCTCCGCATTCTGGGTCTGGGTTTTTTCTGCTATCTGTTTTTCGGCTTTATGCTTTTTCCCTGCCTGAATACCCTGATCAGCATTTTTACCACGAAAAACGCATCGGGCCAGACGGATCCCCTTGCCGTGATCCGTTTCTTTTTTGCCGGGAATATGGGAAGGTATGTCTGGAATTCCCTGAAGCTGGCGATCTGTCTGGTGATTACCGTGAATATCGTCGGAGTATCCATCGTGCTCCTGACGGAGTATTTTGACATCAAAGGGGCAAATGTTCTCCGGCTCGGATATATGACCACACTGATCTACTCCGGCGTGGCTCTTGTGACCGGATATCTTTTCCTGTATGCTCCGGACGGAATTCTGACCACCGCATTCAAGGAAGCCTTTCCCGGGATGAATGCTCAGTGGTTTACCGGCTTTAACGCGGTCCTTTTCACCATGACCTTTGCCTGTACCAGCAACCATGCTCTTTTTTTGCGGAACGCGATCCGGGGGATAGACTACAACACGGTTGAGGCGGCACGCAATCTGGGGGCGAAGCCCTTCAAGGTTCTGTGGAAGGTGGTCTTTCCGACGCTGATCCCCACCATGTTTTCACTGACCGTCATGACCTTCATCACCGGGCTTTGCGCCATGTCTGCGCCTACGCTGCTGGGCTACGATTCCATCAATCCTGAGATCGTCCGGCTTGCAGGCTCTTCGACGGCTGATGAGGCCTTTCCCCA
>CACZQU010000606.1 GCA_902783305.1 uncultured Lachnospiraceae bacterium
GCTTCGGTCACGGGATTCTCAATGCCGAACATTTCATCCGCGGACATGCTGAAGTTCCACTTGAGCAGTTCGGGGATAACGAATCCGTCCGTAGTCACTCTTAAGGTTCCGATGTTCTCCATTTTTGTGCCTACCGCGCAGCGGATTACCGTTTCACCGATCTTGTTGAACATCTCAACTTCATCGGTATCATGGCTGTGTCCGTCCAGAACGGCATTGATGCCCGTGGTGTTGGCAATCAGCTGGTCATAGCGCCAGGGGGAGCACTCTTCCTCATTGCCCAGATGGGTGACGGCGAAAACATAATCCGCGCCTTCTTCCCGTGCGGCGTCAACCGCTTCCTGCACTTTTTCATAGAGCAGCTCACCGGTATCATCCTGGAAGAACCCGTAGATGAACTCATTATTCTCATTCATAAAATACTTCGGGGTAGAGCTGACCAGGGTCCTGGGCGTGGTCACGCCGACGAAAGCAAACTTTACGCCGTCAAATTCCTTTATTACATACGGATCAAATACCAGTTCCCCTTCTTTATTGAAATTGGCGCTGATATATGGGAAATCTGCCTTTTCGGTAAGCTCCAGGAAACGGTCCATGCCATAGTCGAATTCATGGTTTCCGGGAATTGCGACGTCATAGCCTGTCGCATTCATCAGGTCAATCAGGGCGCTGCCGGTGGTCATGGTTCCGATGGGTTCACCCTGGATAAAATCTCCGTCGTCCACAAGCAGCGTATAGTTCCCTGCGTTTTCATAAGCCTGGCGGATCTGGTAAAGACCGTCAAGTCCGAAATTGACATCTACGCCGCAGTGAACATCACTGGTGAACAGGATGACAAGGTCCTGTGTAAGGCCTGATTCCTGTCCTTCCTCTGCAAATGCGGGGATCATGGTAAGAGATGCTGCCAGAGACAGTCCAAGCAGCGCTGACACCAGTTTTTTCATTGATTGCTCCTCCTCTTCTGTATTTGCTGCATAACAGCCCGGCCGGTTCTGCAGGTTTATTTAAACCGTCAGTACCGAAGGGACCGTATGAAACCGTGGCTTTAGGGACCTTATTAACCGCTCTTTGCTTCTCCTCCCGGCTCCCGGAGCGGCATATCCCTGCGGTGATGCTGCCGGTATTCCATGGGGGTGCAGTGATGATAGGACTTGAATACCCGGTTAAAAGTCGACAGGCTGTTGAAACCGCTGTGCATTGCGATTTCCGTAATGGAATACTCAGGTTCGCCCAGCAGAATATCCGCTTTGGTCAGGCGCTGCCTGGTAAGGTATTCGTAATAGGATACGCCGGTATAATCTTTAAACAGCCGGATAAACTGGGACCTGGAAAAACCCGCCAGCCTGGCGGTCTCCTCCAGAGTCAGTTTTTCGCTGCAGTGATCGTTGATATAGGTGCAGACGGAGAAAAAGGTTTCGGTATAGGCCCTCTGTCTGCGGGGGCTTGCCATAGGCTTCAGTTCCGTATGATTGATGTAAATTCTGCCGGCAATCACGAAAAACCGGATCATGGCGCCGTGGATGGAGGCTTCCCAGAGCGGCTGCCTTGCCGAATACTCCTCCATGGCGGTTTTCAGCAGAGAAACCATTTTCCTGTGCTCCGTCTCGTTTTCCGTGTGAAGGAACAGCGCGCAGGGGAAAAAGCGGTTATAGACGGAATCGAATCCGTTGACTTCCTGTACAATATGATGCCTGACTAAAAGGATGATGCGCCTCCCGGTGGGCGGTGCAATCAGCTCATGGCTGACGCCGGAGGGAATAATCAGAATATCAAAGGGTTCCAGCTGATAGGTTACATTTTCCAGAATAACGGTATATCCGTTTTCCAGAGGCATAATAATTTCCAGTTCACTGTGCCAGTGGGAGGCATAGGACTCATATTCCTGATTGACATAAAGTGTAAACTGGTTGCTTTCAATATGCGGTACTATTTCCTTAGAACCATGCAGTTCCCGCTTCATAACACGATCTCCTTTCCACAATAATCCCTCCTGCCGGAAAACCGGCAGAAACATAGAAAGCAGAACCCGTTCCAGAAATTATTATAGCAGATTA
>CACZQU010000607.1 GCA_902783305.1 uncultured Lachnospiraceae bacterium
CTCCGCGGAAAGAGAGAGAGGTTGTTCTTCCTGTCTGGTGATTCGGGACTGCGCTGATATGCGCCCCCATCGAAGCAAGCGGATAAGCCAGAGACGTGCCATACTGGATTCTGATCCTTTCAGCTGCGTCCGTGTCGTCGCTTGTCCAGGTCTGAGGCATATAATATAGCATCCCGGGATCAAAACGTCCGCCTCCTCCCGAGCAGGATTCAAACAGGATTTCAGGAAACGCGTCGGTCAGGGCACCGAGAACCCGATAGAGACCCAGCATATAACGGTGCTGGGTTTCTTTTTTCCTGTCCGGGGGAAGGGCGGCTGAAAAAGCTTCCGTCATGTTCCGGTTCATGTCCCACTTTACATAATCAATGGAGGCTGAAGAGAAGACCGAGGAAAGCGCGGAAATCAGATAATCCTGGACCTCGATCCGGGACAGATCCAGAATCAGCTGGTTCCTTGCCTGGGTTCTCGATCGGCCGGTCACATGGAGGCACCAGTCCTCATGGCTGCGGTAAAGGTCGCTGTCCGGGGAGACCATCTCCGGCTCAAACCATAGGCCGAACTTCAGCTCGAGAGCATGGATTTTCGCGGAAAGCGCTGCCAGTCCGCCGGGAAGCTTTCGGCGGTTTTCGGTCCAATCCCCTAGGGAGCAGTTGTCATTGTTCCTTCTGCCGAACCAGCCATCATCCAGGACGAAGAGCTCAATCCCGATCTCCCGGGCTTTTCGGGCGATGGAAAGGAGCTTCTCCTCGTCAAAATCGAAATAGGTCGCTTCCCAGTTATTGATAAGAACCGGGCGCTCGCGGTTTTTCCACGGCGTACGGCAGAGGTTGTTCCTGAAAAGGCTGTGGAGGGCTTGGGACATTCCGTTCAGACCGCGGTCCGAGAAACAGAGAACCGCTTCCGGGGAGGTGAAGGACTCTCCCGGAGACAATGCCCAGGAGAAAACAGAGGGATTCAGCCCAATGCCAAGACGTGCGTGGGCAAAATTGTCCACGGAGCAGGAGGCCAGGAAGCTTCCGCTGTAGACCAGGCTGACCGCCCAGACGCGGCCGGAGAATTCATCTGCGTTTTTTTCGCAGAGTGCCAGGAAAGGATTATCGGCATGCCCGGACGCTCCGCGCAATGAGGAAATGCTGTAATTCCCCCTGCCCAGAGACTGACGGACGACAGAACGTTCACGTGCCCAGGCTCCCTTGAGATGAACGATATCCAGATCAGAACTCCAGAACGGAACGGAAGCGGAGAGAAGAGCGGTGAGGATCAGTGGAGAGGAGCCGCGGTTACGCAGGACCAGGCTTCTGGTTATGACGCCTGTTGACTCAAAGATGGAATAAAAGGCATCCACCTGAAGACTGATGATACTGTCCTCCAGCGAGATGACAAGAGAAGAAACTTCCCCGGGACGATCGGTATAGGTGGATGGGAGGCCGGAAAGGGTAGGCTTTCCGGAGAGTGCTTTCCAGGAGACCACTTTCAGGTCGAGAAGATCATCTCCCTCCGGATTCCGTACGGAGACGGCCGGAAGCCCGTACCAACCTCTGCCGACAGTAGGGAGTTCGTACGGCAGGACTGCTTCGGGAAGATCAAAACTGGCTACAGGGCAATAATCTTCCGGATGGAAACAAAGGGAGCCGGAGGGGACCTGAGCTCCCCAGTGCAGATGAAGAAGGCGGTTTTCATCATCAATTGCCATCACATAGCTGCTGACAGCCGAAGACAGGCAGAAGACTTTATTAACCGGATCAAATGTAACAGGCATGGCGGTATCCCCCGTAGACTTTTTTGTCATTATACCATGCCCAAGAAGCCGGGTAAACAGAAACGGTGAGACAGAAAAGGCGGAATATCCTTGTCATGAAACGGAGAAAACATTATAATGTAATATGGTTTTATATGCATAAGCAACAAGGCGGGAAAGGGGGGAAGACCATGTACTGCAACGTGATTGTCGATATCGTCCACGAGCGGGTAGCCCACGCATATACCTATGCGGTTCCTCACGGAATGACGCTTTCCCCCGGGCAGCGTGTTTACGTTCCTTTCGGCAACAGGAACAAGGAAGGGATTGTCATCTCCCTGTCGGAAACCACGGATTACGAATCTTCCCGGATCAGGCCGGTTTCCGGTGTGCCGGAGGATTATCCTGCCATTCCTCCCGAACTGATGGAGCTTGCCGGTGAAATGGCCGAGCAGGCGCACTGTCCGCTTGCCGAAACGCTCCGCCTGATGATTCCGGCTGAAATGAGGGGAAACCGCGTAGGTGTCCGGAAAGAAAAAACAGCCCGCTTAATGATTCCTCCCGAGGCAGCTGCCCTCGCGGCGGAAGCAGAAAAAAGAAGCC
>CACZQU010000608.1 GCA_902783305.1 uncultured Lachnospiraceae bacterium
AGGATTTCCTGTTTTGTCTTTCCGGTCGTAAATGCTTCCGCGGTTTTCCGGTTGTTCTCTCCCATTTGCTTTCTGAGTTCCGGATCGTTTTTCAGCCTTTGGATGCTTTCTGCATAGCACCGTTCGTCATCTGTTCCGCAGACAAACCCGGATACGCCGTCTTTTGTAATATCCTCAAGTCCCCGTACTTTTGAGTTAATTATTGGAAGACCGCAGTACATAGCCTCTATTGCTGCCAATCCGAGCCCTTCCCTTTTGGATGGCATTGCGAATACATCGCATTGTCCGCAGATATCGGCAATATCTTTACGATAGCCCAGAAAATGAATCTGATCGGAATTATTCAGTTCTTCAGAGAGCTTTTCCAGTTCTTCCTTCTGGTCTCCCTTGCCGCAGAGAATATAATGGATCTTCTGATCGTTTAATCGGGCGACTGCGCGGATGATAATTTGCTGGTTTTTGTTTTCGTTAAGTTCCCCGATGGAAAGGATCAGAAAGGAATCTTCCGGGATATTCAGTTCCTTGCGGATTTTGACCGGATTTTTGCCTGGTTGAAGCCGTTCTGTGTCAATGCCGACTCCGTGGATATAGGCTGCTTTGGGCGTATTCATCTTTTGTGCCCTGGCATAGTCTTCCCGGTTGATCGTACAGATGCAGTCCGCTTTGGATGCCATGATCCTTTCAATCGGATAGAAAAGCAGCCAGTTCAGCAACGGCGCGCCTTTGTAAAAATGGAAGCCATGCACCATGTACAGAACTTTGGTGCCCTGTTTTCTGGCTTTCTTTGCGGCCAGCCGGGTCATCACGCCCATCACCGGCTCGTTCGTCCAGATGAGATCGAATCTGTTCTCTTTCAGAAGTTCCTTGAGTTCCTTGTAGCCTTTTGGATTCTTTTTTGACAGCGGGCTGCGCTGAAGGCTCAGCTGATGGATCCTGACATATTGCCCCAGATCCTTCCTGACTTCCTCCATTCGGTTCAGCACTTCTGAACAGGCGATCTCAACCTCATATCCGTTTTCTGCCAGATGAAGCACATGCGGCTCCAGGAATTGCTTCATCATGGAGTCGGTACAGGTGATCAGAATTCTTTTTTCCATGGTTTCTCTTTGACTTCATCGCCTTCGATAGAATGAGAAATCCGATTCAGCCGTGCCATTTCGTCAGCATCCAGATGCCAGTCCTGAGACAGTACGTTCTCTTTCAGCTGATCTGAATTCTTAATCCCTACAATCGGTATGGAGTCCGGAAGATAATCAAGAATAAAACGAATCGCCGTCGCTGCACAGCTTTGTCCGTGTTTTTTACTGATCTCGCGAAGTGTGTTGACAATCTTCAGATTCTGCTTCAGTTTCTCGCCGTGGAAATTGATGTATTCTTTTCTTCTCCGGCGATCGTTTTCTCCGAATGTGGAATGTTCATCATACTTCCCGGTCAGCATACCCTGCCCGAGACTGCCCCATGTCATAGGCGTCACGTTCAGAATTTTCTCGGTTTGATGAATCTCCGCCTCCCATTTTCTGCAGCAGAGGGAAAACTCATGCTGGGATGTAATAAATTTTCCATTATAGGGTTTACATAAGGCAAGAGCGTCCGGTCGTGCGTTGGAAATACCAAAATAACGAATCTTCCCGGCTTGCTGTTGTTTCTCCAGTTCCTCCACGACCTCTGCGGGCGGCGTTATCTGATCCCAGTAATGGACAACATAGATGTCGATATAGTCAGTTTCCAGTCTCCGAAGTGACGCTTCCAGTGCCTGCCGGAGATAAGCCGGAGAATTATCGATAACGGTCGGCTTGCCCTTCTGCGCCTTTACGCCGAATTTTGTTTGGATAACAACCTCATGGCGAAGCCCGTTCAGCCCTTTGGCAAGCGTCCTTTCGGACTGTCCCAGGCCGTATGTATCGGCGGTATCAAAGAAATTGACGCCGAGATCCAGTGCCGTATGGATAGCGTCAATGAAATCCGTTTCCCGGGTTTCACCCCAGTCATATCCGCCCATGGGGCAGCCGCCGATACAAAACCGGGAAACAGTCAGGTCTGAATTCTTGATCGTGATTTGTTCCATAATTTGGCTCTTCCTTATGATGTGTATACTAAGATAATATAAAGCGATGATATTGTCATCTTCGTTTTAAAACGGCACAGGTAAGCGTTGCCTGATTCTGAGGGGCTTCTGCGTCCAGTCCGCTTTCAAATGAACGGTTGCCGATGGATTCCGGGTATGAACCATCGCTGAATATGAAAGCTTCTGTGCCCTGAATCATTTCAATAGCGAGTTCCAGGGCCTGTTCTTCCAGTTGTCTCATACTCAGTGAGGAGCGGATTGACGGATCATACGGATTTTTCCATTCTTCACATCGTTCGTTTTCAATGTCCGCATCCTGATATGCCAGCTCTGCGTAGCTCAGGGAAAGAAGATTGGTATTCTTCGTCAATCTGCTGAGCATCCTGTAGAAACTGCCAGTCGGGTCCTCGGCCAGATGAACAAACCGCCGTTCATCCTTCAGCGCCTGGTTCATAAGATCCCAGGCGTCATGCCAGCCGAAAGCTTCTGCATATGCGTCATTCAGCGCGCTGCGGATTCCGGCGGGTAAATCCGATTGCGGGAGAATGCTGCCGGTAATCGGTCGCTCTTTTCCATTGAGCCCGTGTTCATCCAGTCGCTTTCTGTCTATGGCATGCTCTATGGAGCGATGGTTTCCGGCGTTTTCTTTCCCCGATCCTGTCCGGTAAATGATATAAGGGTGGCAGATACTGTCCAGTGCGTAATGTGTCAGGAACCCGGCCAGATATGAGAAAAGG
>CACZQU010000609.1 GCA_902783305.1 uncultured Lachnospiraceae bacterium
AGGATCGTTTTCCCGCTTTGCGTCTCCACGATAAAGTCCGGATAATGCTTGACGAAGCCATTGATACAGAATCCCTGGCGGGAGATATTCCTGTGCCACCAGCGCACGTTCGGCATGGCCGTCAGCGCCATTACCATGTCATATTCAAATCCGTTGACTTCTTCATGCTGACCCTTTTCATCAAAACTGTATTTTCTTTCTAAAACCCGAAAGGGAACCTCCTGGTGATGGTTGATCACCTTATCCTTTCCGGTCCATTCTAATGTCGGCATATTACTAACCCCCTCGGTATTATCTATCTTTAATGTACTTCCCGGACTTTACTCTGCGATCATCAGGTTTTTTCGCATCAGTTGGAATTGCCCAACAGGAACCAAATTTTTTGGCACCATCAATACGGCCCGCCGCACAGATCGTCTGGAGTCTCCGTACAGATAAATTCCATTTTTCAGCAACTTCTTGTATTGTCATATACTCCATAGCAGTTCCTCTTCATCGAAATCCTGAATTCATAACAGACCGCACTGCAATTATAAGCGTTTATACGCAGAAAAAAAAAAAAAAAGTGGGGGAGGGCACTTCCCTTCGCTCATGCCTGAAATAGCCCTCCTCCTGTGTACTACGGTTATTCCAAGTACATCAAATCGTTACGCTACATAATCATCTGAATCTGACCCTCGTTCAGTATACTACGATGATTTCTTCCATGTCAGCACGGCCTTCAGCTGGTACATGAAAACCTTGTGCCTGAAGAAAAATGCATGGATAATCCTGTGCGCCCAGCAGAACGGATACAGCAGGGGAACCTTGCCCAGCACTGGATAGAGCTGCGTCATCATATCAAAAGACAGCGTCATCCGGGAAAGGAAGTATCCCCACCGGCCCTTTTCCCTGATCTGTTTTCGAACTCTGTTCGCCATCGTTCCATAGGTTCCGGAGGAAAGAACATAATCCAGCATCTCCTGTTCTTCCTCCGTAAGCGGCTTCCCTCCGAACAGGTGCAGCGCAAGGGAACGGTTGGCAATTTCAAAATCCGTCATGCCCAACTTTTCGATCTCGCCCGCCACATACGCCATGTCCAGCGGCACCTTCCGCAGAACCACATAGGTATCCAACAGGGAGCGAAGACCCGTACCGCCGCCGGAATAATGCTTGTGTTCGTGGGCGATCATGTATACGTAGAAGTCCTCCGGGGAGAGATGGTACCTGAAACCCGTCCCTTCGTCCTTTATCATCCTGCTTCGGATGTTCTGATAATACTCGAAAACCGCGTCGTCCGCCGCTGGCGTAAAAAGGGCGCGGTGCATCTCAAAATTGCAGACCGGCTCCTTATCATAATGGTCGTGGTTGTAGTTGTTCAGGACGTAGACTGTGGTCTTAAAGCCCAGGCCCTCCATGATCTTTCTGACGTCCATGCTCCGGGAAACGTCGTAGAGAATGTCGTTATCCGCCATCTGGCGCATCCCGATCTGCGGATAATACTCCTTCAGCACGCAGCCCTTCAGCGGCATATGCCAGATGCCCGCCTTCTCCAGTTCCGCGAGGACGGCGGCGCGTTCCGTGTCGAACAGCACGATTTTACGGATGGCCTTGCTTTTTGCCTGGACAAAAGCGGGATCGCGGACACCTGCCACCTCCAGCGCATAGCCCACGATGCCCGTGAGCAGATGGCGGTTTGCCGTTTTGTACAGCTGATCCAAATCCATCCGGCGGACGCGCTCCGCGTCCGGCTTTTCCCCGTTCACCATACAGGCGGCGAGGTAGACCACATCTTCAGCGCCTGCCCGGTATTCTTCCTTTGTCAAACCTCGCTCACCCCGCTTTCCGTAAATCGCAGCACCCGGTCGCAGATGGAAAGGACTGCCGGGCGGTGCGTCACGATGACTACCGTCCTGTCGGTGAGCCGCCGCAGGTTATCCAGCAGCCGCTTTTCCGTCTCCACATCCAATGCGTCGACAAACTCATCTGCGCAGGCAATCTCCAATGCACGCCGCAGCCTTTTTTCATCCCGTCCGGCATCCGGTTCCGCGAAGCTCACGATCTCCCGGATGCTGCCGCTCATCAGGACGTTCCCCTGGGGGACGTAGGCAAAGAGGCGGCGGTGCATACCTGAGAGGCTGTGGCCGTTTCCGTCGCCGTCCAACCAGTATCGTTCCCCGGCATCCGGCTGGTAGACACACATCAGGAGCTTCAACGCCGTAGATTTGCCGCAGCCGCTTTGCCCGGTGAAGGCGACGATCTCGCCCTTGCGGATTTCCAGGGAGATATGTTCCAGCACCACGGGCATCTCATCTTTGGAGAGCGTATCCATGCTTTCCGCGGTGGGGAAATAGGTAAAGGCGGCATCCCGCAGACCGAAGGCCGACAGGTCATCCTGGTAAAAGTCTTTAATGTCCGGCAGAGGCATCGCCTCTTCGCCGTTCTCCGGGAAGTCCTCCGCCTCCATCAGCCGTTCCGCCGACGCCAGCATCGCGTAATACTTTGGAAGGTATCCGGTGATGTTGGC
>CACZQU010000610.1 GCA_902783305.1 uncultured Lachnospiraceae bacterium
AGAATTCTGCAAAAGAGCCAGTAGTCTTTTGGGAATTGAAGTACGCTGCGAGCTCTTCGATGAAATAAACTTCATCTCATCGTTTGATGCCGTATGGGCCTGCGCTTCCTTGCTCCATGTTCCGAAAAATGAAATTCACGGTATTCTCCAAAAAGTTGAAAACGCTCTGAAACCGGAAGGAATATTCTATATGTCTTTTAAATACGGCACAGAGGAAAGAATTGCCGGGGAAAGAGCTTTTTCCGATTACACAGAACAGGATATTCCCTGGCTTCTCAGCAAAACAAATATGGAATGCATCGAATATTGGATCTCCGGAGACGTACGGGAAGAACATTCCGGCGAAAAGTGGCTTAATATAATTACGCGAAAATCAGGATAAAGGCTATTCACCTGAAGGTCAACCGTAGTCAGAAAACATTATGTGCTGCAGATATTATATGGAAATGTCGCCAGCCCTTCGTCCAATTGTGGAAGCGGCAAACCGTTCTAAACTCAGAGAAAACAATCTGAACCAGCTTGCCAAAAAACTGACCACAGAGGGTGAAGTTCGGCCGGATGACCTTGTCCCGGTCATCGCAACCGGGAAAAGCGGTGGGAAGAAAGTCTTCCCTATGGTTTGGGGTTATCAGGTGGCAGGGCTTGACCGGCCGCTGATCAATGCCAGGGCTGAGTCAGCTATGGAGAAAAAGACTTTTCGTAATTCCTGGGCCGAACACCGCTGCATAGTTCCCGCTTCCTGGTATTTTGAATGGGAACACCATACGCTGCCAAGCGGTCGTAAGGAAACCGGCAGGAAGTACGCTATTATGCCAAAAGGCCAGGAGCTCACCTGGCTTTGCGGGCTTTACCGGCTTGAAGAAAACTATCCGCATTTTGTCATTCTGACGCGGTCGCCTGGCGAAGACATTGCTTTTATCCACGACAGGATGCCTCTGATTCTGCCTCAGGAAGCGGTTAACGACTGGATCAACCCTAAATATAACGCCTCCGGTCTTCTACACTATGCCCTTACCGACTGTGTATATGAAGAATGGACGGAAAAAGAAAAGAAAAAGGCAAAAATAATAGACCACACATTCTCGTGGATGTAAAATTAAGCCGCTCAGAGGAGCGGCTCTTATATTATCATCCTAGTGTTTGAAGGGGAATAATCTCTTACTCTTTTATATACCCAAGACCTTATATGGCAGGATTTGCTTGCAATATTATGCTAATGATCAGATATGAACTTCAGACTCAACACCTGTCTTAAATTTGAAGACGATATAATCATCATAAACAGTGATCCGTTCGATTAGCTTTCGAACGAGGTCTTCGTCATACTCTGTCATTGGCACCTTCTGAGTATTCAAAAATGCTTCTACCTCGCTAAATCGTTCGTTTGCAGTTTTTTTAGTGGCATCATTCAGGAGTATGGCCTGCTTTTCTTCGCGCAGAAATTTGATTTTTTCAGCAAGTTCTGCATACTCTTGCTTAGCGTTTGCTCTTTTCAGAAGGTCCTTTTGTAAGTCTTCGAGCTGAGCATCGATCGCAGTTAATTGCGTACTGTTGCTTTGGGAAAATGCCTTATTCACTGCCGTCTTCATACCAGATAAAAACTCGTCTTTCTGAGCAATCATCTGATTAAAAGCTGTTACAACCGCTGAGTGTAGTTCTGTTTCACGAATTGTGCGTGATGGGCATTTAAAGTTGGATTTTTTTCTCATCAGTCTAGTAACACAACGCCATACTGTAATATGCTCTCCCTTTAGGACCCATTGTGTCCTGCGAAAAACATCACCGCAGTAAGCACAATAAACTAGATTTGATAGCGCATACTTGCCGCTGTAAACCCGGCGCTTCCCTGTTGGGGTTTTTATGTTAGCCCTACGTTGCATTTCTTCCTGCGCCTGCAAAAAAATCTCACGAGGGATGATCGCTTCGTGGCTTCCTTCCACATAATATTGCGGTACAATACCTTTGTTGGCGACTCGCTTTTTATTCAAGAAGTCTACAGTAACAGTCTTCTGTAAAAGCGCGTCGCCCATATATTTCTCATTCGTTAAGATTTTCCTGAGAGTGCTCGCTAGCCAATAATCATTTCCGGCTGCCGTCCGGATACCATCAGCGGAAAGCTCTTTTCCTATCTGATAGTAGCTTTTGCCGCTGAGGTATTCTCTATAGATCCGTTTCACGACCTCAGCTTCAGTCGGATTAATCACTAGATTGCCATCATCATCCTTGTCATACCCGAGGAATCGGTTTGTACATACTTGTACCTTGCCCTGTTGATAGCGGTACTGCAAACCTAGCCGAACATTCTGTGAGAGGCTTTGGCTTTCCTGTTGTGCTAGGGAAGCCATAATAGTGAGCAGCACCTCGCCTTTGGCATCTAGCGTGTTAATCGACTCTTTTTCAAAGAAAACGGCAATGTTTATTTCTTTCAACTGCCGAATATATTTCAGACAGTCGAGAGTGTTGCGAGCAAATCGACTAATTGATTTAGTAATCACCATGTCAATCCGGCCAGCCATACAATCGTCAATTAGTCGATTAAACTCGTCACGCTTTTTCGTATTTGTGCCAGAAATGCCATCATCAGCATATATACCTGCTAACTCCCACCCTGGATTCTTCTTTATGAAATCCGTGTAATGCTCAATTTGAGCATCGTAACTAGTTGCCTGCTCGTCCGTGTCTGTGGAAACACGGCAGTATGCTGCTACCCTGAGTTTTGGTAAACCATCTGTTTTAGTCCCTGCACCAACCTTCACCTTTGCAGGAATCACTGTCACTGTTGCCATTTCATCCCTCGCTTTCAATCAAACTATACAAGTATTCTGCCCGTAGGAATGGGTCACTGAACGTCTGCACTGCTTCACTTATCCAGAAAGATGTTGGTGCAGGAATCTCCCCTACAGTTATCTTTTTCCGCCCATCTCGGCCAAGTGCTAATTCTCGCTTTTTCCGCTCTACTTCAAATGCCTCAAAAATTTCTTTATTGATAATCGCCGGGTAAAAATCATCTCCAAGGTAGTGCCTGTTTTGCAACATACACTTAACCGACGAGTGCTCTAGAGTGAGTCCGGCCTCCTCGGCTGCACTTTTCAAGGACATTCCTCCTAAATAACCTTCGTAAATTTTGCGCAGACGCTCTGCCTTCTCTTCACAAATGACAGCTACACCGTTTTCTATTTGATACCCATATGGAATATGTCCTCTACTCATTGAA
>CACZQU010000611.1 GCA_902783305.1 uncultured Lachnospiraceae bacterium
ATCAGGGCATGACCGGGAGCACGGTCATCGTAGTGTATGACGCATACCGGGTCAAAGGCCACGCCGAGGAAACGCTGAAGTTCCACAACGTGGATGTGGTCTATACGAAGGAAGCCGAGACGGCAGATATGTATATCGAGCGGACGGCTCACCGCCTGAGCAAAAACAACAGGGTATTTGTGGCGACCTCCGACGGGCTGGAGCAGATCATCATCATGGGAGGCGGAGCCATGCGCCTGTCCGCGTCCGCCCTGAAGCAGGAAATCGAAGAAGCGGGAAAACAGATGAGGAGCGAATGGCAGAGCCGGCGCGTCAGCAGTAAATCCTATCTGCTGGATCAAGTGCCGGAGGAAGTGCTCAGGGAAATCCGGAAAAAGAACTAAAGGGGGAGAGATTATGGGAGAAAGACTGACAAAGAAAGACGTGGAGAAAATCCAGGCGGAAATCCTGCACCGCAAGACTACGGTCCGGCATGAGGCGATTGCGGCGGTGCAGGATGCCAGAGCCCAGGGAGATCTCAGTGAAAACTTTGAATATTATGCCGCGAAGAGAGACAAGAACCAGAATGAAAGCCGGATCCGCTACCTGGAAAACATGCTGAAGCATGCTTCCGTGATCAGCGAGAGCTCCAGGTCGGACGAGGTGGGAATCAACGACAGCGTGGAGGTCTACTTTGAGGAGGATGACGAGGTGGAGACCTACAAGCTGGTGACCTCGATCCGGGGGGATTCCATGCAAGGCCGGATCAGCATCGAGTCACCCATTGGCAAGGCTCTTCGCGGCCATAAGGCCGGCGACAGGGTACTGGTGCGGCTGGAAAACGGATACAGCTATTATCTCCAGATCCGGTCGATCAGCAAATCGGATCTGGAGGAGGAAGAGATACGGGCTTTCTGACGATTCCCTTGACAGTATCCGGTTATTCATCTATACTCGCTTTGAAGCCGGTTCGGGATCCGTTCCCTGATCCGGTCTGGATCCACTCAAAAGCAGCAGGCATGTCCGGAAAGGAAGGTACAATATGGAAACCAGAGTTGCAGTGATCAGCATTATCGTAGAAAAGGACGGGGATATTGAGGGTCTGAACGGGATCCTTCATGACTACAGCAGTTATATCATCGGCAGGATGGGCATTCCATATCAGGCCAAGAATGTGAATATCATCAGTGTGGTACTGGATGCACCGCAGGATGAGATTTCCGCTCTGGCCGGAAAACTGGGAAATCTTTCCGGAGTAACCCTCAAGACGGCCTGTTCCGCCGTGCAGGGCTGAACGTATCGGCAGTGAGCAAAAACGGGCAGCCGTTCAGTCAGACTGAACAGGCATACCAAAACAATGCAATCCTATATGGATTCTCAGGGGGAAGAGCGATCTGACCCCGAAGAAAGGAAAAGAAATGGCAGTTTATGATCCGAAATCCCTGAAAGCAGAAGAATTTATCAATGATGAAGAGATCCTTGAGACCCTTGCCTATGCAGAGGCAAACAAAAACAACGAAGAGCTGATCGATCAGATTCTCGAGAAGGCCCGTCCTCAGAAGACGGAGAAAGGCTGTGTCTGTGCAGGCCTGACCCATCGGGAGGCATCGGTTCTTCTGGCCTGTGAGATCCCGGAGAAGATCGAGAAGATGTACAAAATCGCGGAGGAGATCAAGCTGGCCTTTTACGGCAACCGTATCGTGATCTTTGCCCCCTTGTACCTTTCCAATTACTGTGTCAACGGATGTCTGTACTGTCCGTACCATCTGAAGAATAAACGCATTCCGCGCAAGAAGCTGACGCAGGAGGAGGTAAGGGCGGAGGTCATTGCCCTGCAGGATATGGGCCACAAGCGCCTTGCCATCGAATCAGGGGAGGATCCGGTCAACAATCCCATCGAGTATATTCTGGAGTGCATCAATACCATTTACTCGGTACATCACAAAAACGGCGATATCCGCCGCGTCAATGTTAATATCGCCGCCACGACGGTGGAAAATTACCGCAAGCTGAAAGAAGCCGGAATCGGCACATATATCCTTTTCCAGGAAACCTACCATAAAAAAAGCTATCTGGAGCTGCATCCTACCGGGCCGAAGCATGATTATGATTATCATACGGAGGCCATGGACCGCGCGATGGAAGGCGGAATCGACGACGTCGGTCTGGGCGTGCTTTTCGGGCTGGAAATGTATAAATATGAATTCGCCGGGCTGATCATGCATGCAGAGCATCTGGAAGCCGTTCACGGCGTAGGACCGCATACGATCAGCGTTCCCCGCGTAAAGCATGCGGACGATATCGACCCGGATGCTTTTGACAATGGAATCGATGACGAAACCTTCGCAAAAATCACAGCCTGTATCCGTCTGGCAGTACCCTATACTGGAATGATTATTTCCACCAGGGAAAGCCAGGAGGTCAGGGAGAAGCTTCTCCGCCTCGGAATCTCCCAGGTCAGCGGAGGTTCCCGCACGACCGTCGGAGGCTACACGGAGGCAGAACGTCCGCACGACACGGAGCAGTTCGATGTCAGCGACCAGAGGACCCTGGATGAGGTGGTCAACTGGCTGATGGAAAATGATCACATTCCGTCCTTCTGTACGGCATGCTACCGCGCGGGACGGACCGGTGACCGATTCATGAGCCTGTGCAAAAGCGGGCAGATTCTGAACTGCTGTCATCCCAATGCCCTGATGACCCTCGCGGAATACCTCATGGACTATGCTTCACCGGAGACGAAAAAGCGGGGTGAGGAGATGATCGCAAGAGAGCTTCTCCGCATTCCGAATGAAAGGACTAGGCAGATTGCAGCCGAGAATATCGAAGCGATCCGCAATTCCAACCGGAGAGATTTCCGCTTCTGAAGACCGGTCAGGGTCATTCGCGGCAGGATATCCGGATGAATGAGAGGCGGCGGTGAGCTGCCGCAAAGCTTTCCCTTCAGCCGTTCAGCGGGCTTGACAACCGCTGGACGGCTTTTTTGTCAGGTACAGTTGATTTACCCATAAACGCCTGCGTTTGGGATAACAGGTGAACCCTGAACGGAAATTTTTGTTATGGTTCTGTCAATCAGAGAGCCTCCCCCTGATTGACAGACATTTGCGAAGATGTTAGAATAAAAACATGTTGTGAACTGAAACGATATCAACTTCATCTGTTTTCGTACACACGATTAGAAGGAGAGGAAATGGCACATCCGTTAATCGATCGCAGCTTTTATGAATCGATCGTCCATTTTGATGAATCCGATGAGGCTCAGGATTATTATTATAAAGTGATGGATACAGAAGTGGTACGAAAGGGAGGAAAGAAGGACACCGTTCGTAATCTGATTCTGAAAGTATATGCCATGCTTTTCTGTGATGACCTGGGCGTCAGTGCAGGGCATATCGCCAGACCGGAGGATGTGGAGGCTACTGCAGACCGCCTTTTTACGGGCCGTGTGAGCTTTGACCCGGGGCACTGGTATCGCATGAAATATCATTTTCCGGTGATCGATGAAGATAATTATGACCGTTTCGCCGCTCTGGTTATTTCTGATCTGAAGGCAGGTCCCCTGCGGGATGCTGAAGCAGAAGGAGGGGATATCCTGCTGGTCGGAGAACTGGATCCCCTGCATATGACAAAAGAGCAGAGAAAGAATCAGCGGATTCGCAGATTAGATGTTGGAGGGAAGTTTAATGACGATACTCACCGTGGACGATCATCCGGAGTCTCTTAAGCAGATATCCCGGTTCGCCAGTACATTTCGCCCGGATGCGGAGTATCTGAGCTTTGAGAGCAGTCTGGAGGCTTTGGCGGCGGCCAGGGAGACAGAGATCAGTGTGGCTTTCCTGCGTGCCCAGATGCCGGAACTGAACGGGATTGACCTGGGACAATATCTCAAAGAGCTTTATCCTTCGGTCAACCTGATCTTTATTTCGGAAAATCAGGATCACTGCGGTGATGCACTTGCCCTTCATGCGAGCGGATTTATGCTGGGAAAGGTAACCAGGGAGGGAATCCGCTATGAGATGGAGGATCTGAGATATCCGGAAATGCAGAAAAAGCAGAAGCGTGTGTTCGCTCAGACATTTGGGAATTTTGAATTCTTTGTCGATGGCGTACCGGTCAGCTTCAAGTATTCCAGGACCAAAGAACTGGTAGCCCTTCTGGTGAACAACCGGGGGAGCCAGACGACCAACGGGGAGATCATTGCCTCCCTGTGGGAGGACGACGGGGATCCCGAAAAGAAAAGCTCGTACCTGGGCAATCTCCGCCAGGATCTCCAGAATACCATGGCTCAATATAAGCTGCAGGGGATTCTCCTGAAGCAGAGAGGGAGCCTGGCGATTGCCACAAACCAGATTGAATGTGACCTGTACGACTGGCTGGAAAAAAAGGGAAAGTCCAAATATCATTATCTTGGAGATTATATGAATCAATACAGCTGGGCGGAGTATATGCACGCTGAACTGGATGAGATCAGCTATGCCCTGGAAGATGAAGACGTGTGATCGTTACTATTCACGGTCTAACCTTCCCCGCGCGTGAGGTGAATGGTACCCTAGAAATGGCCATCCGCAGGCGTCGGTACTTAGTGAGTGCAAGCCGAAGG
>CACZQU010000612.1 GCA_902783305.1 uncultured Lachnospiraceae bacterium
CGCAATGATCTGAAAATTGCCGTTTCCACAATCCTGAAGGAATCAAGGCAGAAGAGAGAAAAAATCGCGTATGATGCTGTACCGGTACAGATCGATGAGGAGCCCGAATACATTTCCATTGTTGCCCAGCCGATCAGCGATAAGCATGGAACGATGACCGGGTATACGGCGATTGCCTTTCTGAGAGGAAAACGCGAAGTAGGGAACCAGATGGTGAAGTATCAGATTGATACGGCTGCCGCGAAGAGAATTTCCAATCTGGAAAAGGAGCTTAAGGTTGCCCAGGAAAACCTCCTTCATACGGTAACCGAGCTGGAGTCGGTGAATGCGGAGCTTCAGGCGGCGAATGAGGAGCTTCTGACGGCGAATGAAGAGCTGCAAAGCTCCAATGAAGAATTGCAGTCGGTCAATGAGGAACTGTATACGGTCAACAGCGAATACCAGGCGAAGGTCAATGAACTGGCGGGGCTCAATGATGACCTTGCCAATTTTCTGTCTACAACGCTGGTGGGGATTCTGATGGTAGACAGGGATCTGAACATCCGGAAATTTACGGAGTATATTTCCTCGGAATTTCACGTGGCGGAGCAGGATGTCGGCCGGTCACTGCGTTACATTTCCTATAATTTCGGGACGATCGATCTGATGGGTCTTTGCAGAGCTGCCCTTCAGAATGCCCAGACCACAGAGCATCATGCCGCTTCCGCCAGCGGAAGAAGCTACCTGATCCGGATAGCGCCTTATCAGCCATACAGCGGCAGGAGGCAGCCGGAATACACTGAGGCAGAAGGAGAGGCACCTTCGGGAGGTATGCTGCACGGTCTGGTTCTGACTTTCATCGATACCACCAAGCAGGTGGACGATCAGGAGCAGATGGAGGAGATGGCGAAGGCTCTCCGGGTGGCGGTGGAATCCGCCCAGGAGAAGGAAACCTTCCTCTCTCATATGAGCCATGACATGCGTACCCCGATGTCGGCGATATTTGGCCTGACTCAGCTCGCGCTTCAGGAAGAAATGCCTGAGTCGGTGAGGGACAATCTGGAGAAGATTCAGACATCCAGCCGCTATCTGATGAGTCTGATTGAGGAGATCCTGGAGACCAGTCGTCTGAATGCCGGAAAGGTGGTTTCCGTCTGCAATGCCGTGAAGGAAACGGCGCTGCTGGAAGACATCGAGGCGATCATAGACGAAAGATGCCGGGAGTCCGGCCTGACCTTTGCCAGCAGGACCCATGGCTGCCGGCGAAGATATGTCATGATGGACACTGAGCATGTGGAACGGATTCTGATGAATCTTCTGGGAAATGCCGTAAAGTTTACCCCGGAAGGCGGAAGGATTTCTCTGGATATTTATGTGAATTACAAGGACGACAAGGCAAATCACAAATATGTCATAGCGGACAACGGAAGGGGAATCAGTGAGTCCTTTCTCCACAGGATGTTCCTTCCCTTTGAACAGGAGGATGTGGAGCCTGGGCGGGAAGGAACCGGACTGGGACTGTATATCAGCAAAAACCTGGTCAACCTGCTTGGAGGCGTGATTTCCTGTAAGAGCGAGATCGGCGAGGGAACCGTCTTTACGGTGGAGCTGTCCTATACACTTGCGACCCAGGAGCAGATCCGGATGCAGAAAAACAGGATTGATACCTTTGAAGACAGAGTTCTGCATGGAAAAACCGTGCTTCTTGCCGAGGATAACAATATCAATGCGGAGGTCCTGATCAAGCTTCTGGCCAAAAAGGATATCCACACAGAGCTGGCCAGGGATGGCCAGGAGGCAGTAGATATGTATCTGGCCAGAGGACCTTACCATTATCAGGCTATCCTGATGGATCTGCGTATGCCGGTCATGAGCGGTCTTGAGGCGGCCAGGATGATCCGGAGTCTGGACATGGAGGATGCCAGAACGATCGCGATCATTGGCCTTACGGCGGACCTGATGGAGTCCTCAGAGCAGGATTGCTATGAAGCAGGCATGAATACTTATCTTCGCAAACCAGTGGAAACCGGGATCCTTTTCGCGACTCTGGCTTCGGAATTTGAAAAACAGGAGGTAACGGTTCAGCCTTAGGGGCCATGGTTCTGTCCGCTTCGCGCAGGCAAAAGCTCGGAGCGGACGAAGCAGGAAAACAACAGGGAAAAGGAGTAACCGGCAATGGAAGCAGGCACTGGAGCCGAAAAGGTTTTTTCCCGTCTGGAAGAGTGGGGCTGTGACATCGATGGCGGACTGGAACGTTTTCTGGATGACAAAGAGTTGTATATCCGCTGCCTGACCCGTTTCTCTCATGACCCGGTGCTGTTGAATCTCAAGGAATGCATCCGGGAGGAGAACTGGAAGGGCGCGTATGAAGCTGCACACAGCCTGAAGGGTTCGAGCGGAACCTTGAATATCACTCCCGTTTACAAGGCGGCCAGGAATATCACGACGCTGCTTGTGGGAGATTACACACCGGACAAAGCTCAGCTTGATGGATTGATGGATAAGCTGTCAGAGGTTTATGCCGAGTATTGCAGAAGAATCCGGGCATGAGAGGGAATGATCAGAAAGCCGATCTGACTCGCTGCACTCCCTGGTTCGACAGTCAGAAA
>CACZQU010000613.1 GCA_902783305.1 uncultured Lachnospiraceae bacterium
AAGCTCAGAAGTGAAGGATCATAGTTGTTTTCCTCCAGGTCCGATGACAGAGAAGGCCGGTAACGCAGGTTGACGGCCTGCCCGGAAAGATCTCCGGCGTTGACCTGATGATCTCCCGCCAGGAAAGCGTCCGAGATGTCTTCCCAGCGGACCTTCCATTCACAGCTGTAATAAAACGGCGCATCCAGCGGAGGGGAGGTGAGATGGCTTATGATCAGTTCATCCGGCACTATCAGATCCACTTCCGAATCATCCAGAAGAACGCTTCTGCCGTCTCCTGTGGTAACCGCGTCATATGAGCTTTTCCCTGACCAGGATTCATTCTGGTCAAAGATGAAGGAAAGCCGCCGGCCTTCCTGCTCAAGGAATCCGTCAAACCGGAGCACTGCTTTTTCCGAAAAGGTTACTCTCATGCCCTCTTTCTCCCGTACCGCAGACAGGATATCCTCGGAGGGAGAAAAAAGCCCCAGGTTCTTCCGGAAAAAGCTGTCTTCATTGACAACCGGTTCCCGTCCATATGGACCTTCTTCCAGGCGGAACAGAGGGTCTTCATCCCATATGCTTACATAGATTACCATTGGACGGGAAATGGCCGCCGGGACAGCCATTTCCGGGCTGGCATCCCCAAATATACTTATCGGAACCTCGGCATGAATGACGGCATTCTCCTCATCCCAAAGGTATCTGCCGCCGGAAAAAAGCTTCAGACGCTGTCTTGCAGCAGCTGAGCTGTTTGCATATTCCTCAGGCGTCATACGTGTTCCGTCCAGAATAATTTTTTCCGTATCGATAAAAGCAAAAAGAATACGGAAACGGTTGACGTAGGCAAGTATGAGCAGGAAGCCTGCCGCAAGGACACAGCCTGTATGGATTCTCTGTCTTCTTACTCTCTTTTTTCTATCCCTTTCACGCTGTTCCTCCCGTGTCAGGTCCGGATAGATCCGATCCAGTCCGCCGGCAAGATCACTGATTTTTTTCAGACGGTTTTCCGGATCCAGCACCATTCCTTCCATCAGAAGTCTTTCCGCCGGCGGGAGAATGTCTGCTCCCAACGCCGAGGGTTTTTTCAGCTCGTCAAATAACAGCCTGGAGAGTACATCCTCCGGATCTGTCCCGGTAAGGCAGTAACAGATCGTTGCGCATAGCGAGTAAATATCGGTATAAGGTCCCGGCTGCCCGTTTCCCTCCATCTGTTCCGGCGGAGAATAGCTGGCTTTATAAGGCATGTACCGGGTTTTCATATGATTCTCATAGCGTCTGGCCGAACCGAAATCCAGCAGCTTGATGGTACCGTCCTTCATATACATCAGGTTATCCGGGCTGATGTCGCGGTGGATGACGCCTGCTCCATGAATCCGTTCCAGTGCATGCATGACCGGCATCAGAGCATGGACAAGCTCCTCTGTGCGGAAGGGTCCATTGACCCGGACCTGCTCGCGCAAGGTCACACCATCCAGATATTCCATGACGATATATGCGCTGTGGTCCTGTTCCTCAAAATAGTCCAGGACCTTTACCACGGCTTCTTCTTCACTGAAGTCCCGCAGGATACGGGCTTCCCTGAGGAAATGGTCCGGATCCGGCTGGATCCTTTGTTTAACCGCCATCCTCTTTCCGCTATGGATATTCAGAGCTTCATAGGTGACTCCGAAGCCGCCTCTGCCGATTATCCGGATGATCTGATATCGGCCGTCCAGAAGTGAGCCGTTTTCTAAATCATGATCTTTCATCGCTGTCACTCATTTCTTATCGATGACTCCAGGATTGTGTGAGCGCTAAGCGCAAAGCAATCCGCAGAATCAGAATTATTGTTCGAAAGTATCCTCTCAACCCCAGGTGCATCGTGAAAATTCTCTCATCTTCTTCCCCTATCTGTTCTGCCAGGCAGTCTGCTTTGATGAATTGATTTTATCCGGTAAAAAATGTAATTTTGTTTTCAGCGTGTTACTGTTCGCGGATTAACCGTAAAGCCACGCGCATGGAAGGGTCAGACTGTGAATGGTAACGTCAAATAGTTCTTTCCCTTTATTCACTCTTGCGGGTATAATATGCTTAGTGGCTGTTCGCCAATACCCTGTACCGATTTTTCTCTATCACCATTTTTCAGGAGGATACCAGAACCATGTCTCCAAAAACAGTAAATTCCTCTGTGAAAGACGGAAAAAACCTGTTTGACCGTCTGATCACGGAGCTTATGACAATGGACGATGATCCGTCCCTTATCGACATCTGCCTTTCCGGAGTGCAGAAAAGCATTGAATCCGTCCCTCTGCGGTACCGGCTGATCGCGCTGGGGTTCGTCCGCAAATCCACACTTGAAGGGGTAAACCAGATGCTGGTACAGAACGGGTGTCCGATGCTTTATGCCAGGAGCATCTGGGAGGCGACGCTGATCTATGCCTTCAGCCATTCTCTTTCCTATGAAAGCTGGAAACGGATGACCCGGGAGTGTGTACAGCTCAGGAACGAAATTGTCCGGGAGGGAAGCTGTCTGACGTCTGCTTCCTTTTCTCTGAAGGATATCCGAAGCTATATTCTCGCGAATTCCTCAAAAAACGACAGTCTGAACCGGACTCTGCATATGACAAAGGCCATAGAAAGACAGTTGTCCGGGCTGGGAGATGACACGGAAAGCTTCCGGCTGTTTTTATTGTCTAACATCCGTTCCTTCAGTACG
>CACZQU010000614.1 GCA_902783305.1 uncultured Lachnospiraceae bacterium
CCGATATTTCCTCTGCGGAACAGGCTGTAAAAACCGAACATGGTACATGCCACAACGATTCCCACCGCAATGTCAAGCGGCAGAATCAGCCCTCCGCTTAAGATGGCCCCGGGCCTTCCCTTGGGGATCCCGTTCTCTATGCCGTTTGCCCCGGTAAAGAAAACATATCCCTTGGCAAAGCTGTAGAAGGAAAGAGCGACAAGAGCCACATAGGAGAAAAACCTCCGGGTAAAGTACTTATCAACCGTATCAAAACCAAAGGAGGCTGCAAAGATAATCAGACCCGCGCCGATAATCGCGCCTCCGGAGAAGCCTCCTCCCGGAGAATTCTGGCCGTTGAGCAGAATATAAATTCCATAGAGCAGGATAGTCGGGATGAGGATGATTCCTCCTCTCCGGATAATCGGATCCCTGGAAATCGTGAAATACCGGTCCTTGCCGATCGTGTAATAATCCTCGTAGGCCGTACGCATATTTTTACTGTCCTTGCGCAGAAGCACTGTGACGCAGATCAGGGCTGTGAACAGGACATGGGACTCTCCCAGAGTATCAAAAGCCCTGTAGTCCAGGATCATTCCGGAAACGATATTGACGGCGCCTGTTTCCTGAAGTCCGCTCTCCACATAGCGCCGCACGACTTCATCCGCTCTGGGATTATCCTGTCCGAAATAGGGAAGATTTCCCACAGCATAGAGAAGCACGCCGATCAGAACCACACAGCTGACGACCGCAACCACATTATAGGCAAGCCCGAAGCCGGCCTGGCCAATCCGGGCAGCCCTGCCTTCCACACGATCATTGACCTTCTGTTCCACGGCTCTCCTTTTTTTCCGCAGCTTCTCCCGGCGGTCATCATGAACCTCAGCCGCTTCCTCAAAGCTGTCCATGATGTCGATATCGCCGTCCAGCCATCGCCAGAACCGGTCCTTCCGGGTTTCAGCCCTTAACGGACTGTTATGTGTTAATTTATTGCTTTCGGACGACGATTCCGCGTTTTCGGCTGTTTCGATGCCGAAAACACAATCCGTCTCCTTAGCGGCAGCATTTCTCTCTTTTCCGCTCACGCTTCACCGCCCCCTTCTCCTGTCTGACCTGCGGATCCCTCGTCCTCTCCGGAAAGATAGGCGTCTCCCGCGTCCTCCGCGTCAATCTTTTTGAGCGTCATCAGAAAAAGGATTCCGCTCACACCCGCTCCGACAGCGGCTTCTGTGATCGCCAGATCCGGCGATTCCAGCATCAGCCAGAGGATACACATGATGGAACTGTAGGACATGAAAATGATCACCGAACGCAGCAGATTTCCTGTCAGATTGACACAGACGGCGCAGGCGATCAGCAGCAGGACCAGAATAAGCTTCAATAATTCCATATGTGTTTACCCCCTTCCTTCCTCAGAAGGCCGCTCTGACCCTGGGGCTTCCTCCATTGCGGCTTCCTTCAAAGCCTTTGCAGCCTCCGCCTGTCCGTCCAGATCCACTTCCCTGGCCACATGGCTGTAAAGAGCAGGATTGGTATAGTATTCAATCTGACTCAGAAAATGCGAGGAAATCGGAGAGGTCAGCCACAGGAATATGGCGATCACCATAAACTTGAGCATCTCCATCCCGAATCCGCTGTATATGGCCGCAGCTGCAATCACGCTCAGAAGTCCGAGGGTATCACCGATCCCGGCAGCATGCATACGGTTGAGCAGGAAGCCGAATTTCCATGCCCCTGCCACTGCCGATACAAAACATACAAGTCCAAAGATCAGCAGCGCGGCAACAAGGAGAAATCTAATCCATTCCAGAATCACTTCCCGTCACCTCCCTCCAAAGACTCCTCATTCTCTGAACCGTCCTTGCTGACAGATCTGCCGGCAAAGGAACGGAAAAAGGTTCTGACCTTCTGCCGGAAAACTCCTGCCCTCCTCTTCCACCGCTTCATCCGGTCCGCTGCCTGTCGGGAGGAGTCTCCTGTCTTCCCCAGATCCTGCCTCGTGTATTCGATATGGTGCTCATGGAAATGCCGCCCCGGATTCGCCGGAATATACACTGTGGCAAAGATCAGCACTGACACGAAGCTGATCAGGGCATAGATCAGGGCGACATCCGCCAGATAATCCTCCCCAAGAAGCTGGGACAGGATGACGATACAGCAGATGACCATGGTTCCGATCATATTAATAGAAAGAATCCGGTCAGTTATCCGCGGACCGATCACTGAGCGCGCCAGCATTACGCCGATCAGGACAGTGAATACGAGCAGAGCTCCGGTAAACAGAACATGATATGCACCTTCCATAACATTCTCCTTTAGAAACGCAGTTTCTACTCTGTCGACTCGGTCGGATGCCTGTTTTGCAGCTCATCGGCTTCGCCTCTGAGACAGAATATGGCTCCTTTATACCAGCGCGGACAAATAAATGATTGCAATGCAAAATGACTCCTGCGGATTGTTCCGTGCTTTGCACTGGAGTCATAAATGAAACATTTATTTGTTCCAGCGCTGCATATGCAGAAGTACTGAAATATCCGTTCCGGATATTAAATACTTCCAGTATAATTATGATTCCACCGATAAAAGGATATCCGGTTCCTTACTTCATCTGCCGGATCAGCCTGATAAACGAGGAATTCTCGATCCCTTCAGCATATTCCCTGCGCAGGCAGTGGATCACAAAGAAATCACCCTCCTGGTATACGGTAATCGTCCCCGGCGTCAAGGTAATGGAGTCCGCCAGAAGGACGTTGCAGAACTCGCTCTGAAAGCCGGAGTGAAACTCGACAAATACAGGATCCGGACGAAGACCCGGCGTCAGGGCGACACGTCCGACCTCCAGCGCCGACTTCACAATCTCCACAAGCAGATTTGCCACATACCGCAGTAGCCAGGGAATATTCTTAAGCATGCGAAGATCGGTCCGGATCGTATAACCTACGATCCGGTAGGCAAAAAGCCAGGCAATACAGGCCGCTCCCAGACCGATCAGAACCAGCTCCCACGTCACACGTCCATTAAAAATCAGCCACAGCAGAAAAAATATCACAAACATTATGTTTTGCCCTCTTTCGTATTGCATTCCGCGCCGCAATCATACAGGCACCTTGAAACGTTACTATAAATTAGCACTTTACCATAAAGATGTCAAACATCACGAGGTACTATTTGCGGTTTAACCGGGTGAGTCATGGGGACGGTTCTTATGACTTATGAATCAATAAGAACCGTCCCCATGACTCACCCTTGCAGGAAGCAAAAAACCATGTTACAATAGCGATTTATACAGAACCCTTTGATTTTTTCTTACATAACTGATGTCACCAACTGGTAGAAAGAGCTCATATGAATGTAAAAAACAAAGCCTTATGGACCTGCATTGCCATCGCCCTTGCTGCACTCACAATCTGGGCCGTGTTTTCCATGAGCGGCAACATGTCTCCTGCCCAGCTGATCGAACAGCTGAAAAACGCCCGGCCCGGCTGGCTGGTACTGGCGGTCTTTTCAATGCTCGGCATCATCTTTTTTGAAGGAGAAGCAATTCTGGCAATTATCGGTCCTGTCGGGTATCCCCGGTCACACTGGCGTGGTTTCATCTATGGCAGCGCGGATATCTATTTTTCCGCTATCACTCCTTCAGCCACCGGAGGCCAGCCTGCCAGCGCCTTTTTCATTTATTGTAATAGTATTCATTTTTTGAGCAGGTATAGCAGCAGAAGGTGATTTTTCATTTGTTGTTTTTAAATCATTTTCCGACTTTCCTTCCTTTTCAATTGATGCATATGATTTTACAAATAACTCAATTTCCGAATCAGCTTTCACAGTAGTTCCAGGTTCTATACTTTGATCAATTACTTTCCAATTACTGGTATCCCAAACACTTTTATCTTCAACAGAGGTGTATTTGATATTAGAAAAATCATCGTTGGCAAGTATGGATAATGCCCTATATAAAGACTCTTCTTTAACGTCTGGGACTTTCTTCTCCCCATAATATAGTAATTCGATAAACGCTTTTCTTTTTCCATATGAATCGGGATCAATACTGACTGCTTTCCAATTTCTTTTTTCTTGATCATCCATGCTGTCAATTCTCTTATCCATCCTGTCATCATTCAGATTATTGACAAAGACGACGTCAAAACTTAAATCTTTTGCTTTCTCACTCGCTTCAACAATATTCAATCCTATTATTCTATCTTCCAAGTGTTTTTTTGTCTTTTCGCACGTTAAGATGATCTTTTCATTTTTGTCTACAGTTGTTCCTTTTTCAATATTCTGTGATAGTACTATCCAGTTATCATCATCCCAAATCGAACCAGTATCTGCTTCAGCTTCTACTGCTGCAAATCCTGAATCAGCCAATACCTTTTTTGCATGAGATAAAATCTCACCCGATAAATCAGGGACAGAAATTGATGCAAGATCTGTATTATCGATTAGTTTTACGTTTTCAATATCTATTCTATCACTATATGCATAAATAGTACTCTGAAAAGTAGTGTTTTCACCTGAAGTGAATTCTTCGGTTCCAGCTACATCGAAGTCTTCTTCACTCTCAAAGCAAATCTCATGCTGTCCTTCATCTATGTTTTCCAATAATTTCGTATAATTGACCCCATGAGGTATAGTATCTATATACTCATCATCCAAGTAGACATCTACCCCATATCTACTAAACAGCATATTTTCAACAAAGTGAATATCCAAATACAGATTACCTGCACTAATAGGAATATTGTGCAAAACACAAGAAAAGCCACCTATAGCCAGAAGAATCATTATTTTTTTAGTTATCTTCATGTCAAAAGTCCTTTCTTTGTTCATTTAACGAACTACGTTACTGATTATACTTTATTTAACCGATATATACAACAGAAAGTCCTTTGTCTTAATTCTTCTTTTCCGTATTTTCTTCGGCTTCCATCTCAGCTAGAACTTCTGGATCGTACTTCAAGACCATTCGTGCCACGAATTTTGCGCAGCGTTCCATTGCTAATCTTGCCTGCCTATCCATTGGAGGCATTGAGATTTCTACACCGTCCTTAATAAATGTAGTCATAAAACAACACCCCCTTTCAAGTGCATTTTACAAGCCGGGGTGCATCGTTACATCAGTCCTTTTTATAAAAATCGCACACATATCCATCGGCACGGAGAACCAGTCCCTCCGCCCACGTAGGCGTCCTCCCCATCTGCTCACAGACTTCTTCCAGACTCATCCCCGGATCAGCCTTGATGATGATCTCATCATGCACGTGAGCTACGATGCTGCAGTGCCGGAGGGTCTTCATATGCGTTTTGCGGTCTCTGACGGTCGGAGGTGCGGTGACCGACGGTCGTTCTTGTTCAAATTTA